>JBIIFQ010000107.1:0-4563 GCA_044237235.1 Rickettsiales bacterium | reverse complement strand
TGACATTTTTCTTTCGCCATATGCCTAAATTAATTGAATATGGTTATCTTTATATTGCTCAACCGCCACTCTACAAAATCAAGAAAGGTAGTAGTGAAGTTTATGTAAAAAATGAGCAAGCTTTACAAAATTATATTATTCAAAACGCCACCAATAATGCGATTTTAAAATCTAAAGCTGGAGACAGAGCTGGTGCGGATTTGCAAGATTTTGTGGTTAAATTAACAAAATTTTCTCATTTAATTTCTTCGCTTTCGCGTATAATTCCTGTCGATATTTCTGAAAATTTGGCTTTGGCAAGAGCTTTTGATAAATCATGGATTGAAGATTCTGCAAAAACCAAAACATTAATCAAAAAAATTGAAAAAATCTTTGGTGAAAATGCCGATGAACAAACAACTTGGAGTTGTTTAATCACTGATGAAAATGACATTGAATTAATTCGCGAAACTCGTGGCGTAAAAACTAATTTTGTTGTTAAAAAAGCTCATTTAGAATTACCTGAAATAGCAGTTTTAGAACAAATTGCCGATCAAATTGGCGATGATTTTGTGAGTGCTTTAAAATTTATTCGTAGCGAAGAAGAAAAATCTTCAAATCGCCCGATGGAACTTTTAAATATTATTCTTGAAGCTGGTAAAAAAGGCGTTTCAATTCAAAGATTTAAAGGTTTGGGTGAAATGAATGCCGAACAACTTTGGGAAACTACGCTTGATCCATCAAATCGCACATTATTGCAAGTTAAAATTGATCAATTTGACGAGGCCGATCAAACCTTCTCAATCTTGATGGGCAACGTTGTTGAACCGCGTCGCGATTTCATTCAAGAAAATGCCTTAAAAGTTATCAATTTGGATGTTTAATCTCAAATTAATTGGCTAAAAATTTATTTAAAAAATTAATGCTTTTTTATAATATTTTTAAATACAAAAATATTATTTATATTTTATATTTCTTTTAATTAAAATTTTTTAATATAATAATATTTTATTTTTATAAGAAAAATAAAATATTATTATATGCCTAATGAAAATAATACATTGAATGAGATTGGTACAAACAAAGCTCAGCAAATATTTAATGACATCTACGATAGCAATTCAGCCCCCTCCCTACCTGACATTATTAATAAAATAACTGAAAATAATATTATTTTAGATAATGAAAAAGCGAGAATTTTTAGAATCTTAATTATCAAAAACAAATCGATAACTCAAGATGAACTAATTGAAGGCATGAAAGAAATCGATATTAAAGATGATTTTGAAAAATCAAAAATCATCGAAACTTTTATTCTTAGAAATCCAGAATTAATAAAAACTCAAGAAAACGTTATTGATATTATAAATGCTTTGGAAATTAAAAATGAATTTGCAAAGTTTAAAATCATTCAAGCTTTTGTTTTTAATAATGATTCAAACGTAGTTGGTATTATTAAAGATGCAGAAATTGAAAATGATGATATAAAATCAACTATTGTTCAAGTTTTTATATGTAACAAAAAGCCATCGGAAGTTCATCATCAAAATATCGCTGAAATCATAGAAGAGCTCGGAATTAAAGATCAAAATAATAAATCAAATATTGTTAAATATATTTTTTTGCAAACTTGGTTCTCAAGAAATGAAGGTTTCGAAGACAAAGACTTAAGAGATAATATTATTATAAATAAAGAGTTTGTTCCAAATATATATTTTGCTCCAAATTTACATTTTGATAAAAAAGAATATTTTGCTCTAAATGAAAATGGAGACCATGTTTTAAATGAAAATGCCACCGCTGAAAATTTTATTAAAATTATTGAAGATTTTGGACTGCAACATCCAACCATCTTTGTGGTCGGTCTTTATCAATTTACTTTTGGTGCAAATAAAAAAGTTGATGTTGGAGATATTGTTAAAATCGCACAAAAACTTTATCCAAGCGAAGCGGTGCAATGCGAATTTATCAAAAATATTATTATCGAATTAGGCTCCATAAATAAAGAAAATGTATTTCATTTAAAGCCCCTTATCGAAAAACTGCAAGATAACGCTCTGGCTCTAGATCTCATAGAAACTCTTTGTGAAAAAGAAATTCTTATAGAAGAAAAAGATATTTTAAGTCTAGTTAGAAATAGATCAAAAAAACAATATGATTTTTTAAGTGCAATTGTGGAGGGCGTAACTATAAATGAATGCTTTAATGATGAGGGTCTTGAGTTGCTAAAAGAAACTTTTGGAGATGATTTAACTGTTGATGGAACACCAATAACTGTTAGTGATTTAATTTCTTATTTCGATATAAAAAACCAAAACTCAGTTTTATCTTCAATTTTAAAGCCCGAATTTAAAAAACAATTGCGAGATAATTTTTCGCCTTCCTCAGAAATTTTTTTATATAAATCGCGAGAATTAGAAAAATTAAATCAATTATTGAGTGAAGAAGGAGTTGATTTCGACGTTAAAACTTACTTTATTGAAAATAAAGAATTATGCGATTTTCTTAGAAAGAAAGTTGGAAATATTAGTGAAATTGACCCCGAGACAACATATCAAATAAATTTTAAAAAATTTAGTTCTAGTGAAGAGGGGCAAAAAATCGAGCAAGAACAGCAAGAGATTAACAGCCTTTTTAATCAAATTTTAAAAGATTCAGATCCTGATCCGATAATGGTAAAAGATTTTTTTACCAAATTGTTAACTGAATTTGAATTTCCGCCCAATGAGCAAAATAAATTAAAATTTTTTTTTGTAAATAATAAGAAAGAAATTGCCCATTGTTTTTGTGGCGATGAAAAATCCAGTGAGGATTTTAAATATTCGCTTATGACCATAAAAGACGGCTGTTTTGCTAATATGGGAATGCAATTTAGAAAAGCATTATACGCGACGATAATTGAGGATGAGGAGGTTCAGATTTTTTATAAATTTGCGGATTATAAAATATTTTCAGCAATAATAAATCAATCTGGCGAAGATGTAATTGGCAGAGTTCAAGACCCTTTCGATAATAAAGAAATTAATTCATGTTATTTATCGCCGATGCTCTTGATTAGTAAATTAGCCGAAGAAGAAAGTCTTGTTCCAATAAAATCATGGGAGATAATTAAAAATAATATGGGAAGGGCTTTTGTTGGGCAGTTATCCCAAAGTGAAAGCTTGAATTTTGAAGATTCGTGGGCAATTATTAGGAATAATTTTGGAGATGAAATGGCAAGCGAATTGTTGGAAAAATTGATGGAAGAAATAAAGGAGCCAGAAAAAATTGATCAAAAATCTAAGGAAATTGCGAGCTATTTTATTGTGAAAATGATTGTCGGCGATGATAAGATGCAAGATTTGGAAAGTAAAAATCCGCAATTAAAAACGTTAAGGAATTTGATTTATGACAGAGGGTCGAAACTCTCACCACAAACTTCGGCAAACGATAATGAGGAAGATTTTTTGATAAGTCCATCGCAAGAAATTATGCGACGAGATTCTTTGGATCAAAGAGGATTTTCGCAAGAATTTTCATCGATAGATTTGAGAGAGTCTTCGCCACAAGCCTCTCCAAGAGAGGCAACTTGCCTTCCCGCATTTTCTTGTTTTCGATTATTTGGTTTAAGAGGTAGATGGTAACGATGATTTTTCCTCAAAGACACCGAAAAACCGCATTGCTAGGAATTAGTAAACATTTTGTTAAAATTTAGTAAGAACTATTTGATTTTGTTGTTTATTAAAAAATTATAAAATAAATATTTTGTTTCAAGGAAAATATTTATTAAATAAATTTACAAGTTAATTTTTTAATAAATATGTAACATAGTCATTAAAAACTAGTAATTAAGTTTTATTTTTTTTCGCTAATTTTTTTGATAAAATCAAGTATTTTATAAATTTTTGAAGAGGGATTTGGATTTTTGGTTTGATGTTTTGAATGATGATTCTCTAAGGCTTGGCAGTTTTTTATTGCTTGATTAATATTTTTTTCATTAATAATTTTTTCAAACCAATCTTCATTATTTTTTTCGTAAAAAAAATTTTTATTTTTGGTTTTTATTTTTAAAATTTTATTAATTTCATCTTCAGCTAATTTAGAATTTTTAAATTGCTTATCAGAGAAATTTTGAAAATGATTAAGAATCCATATTTCGTAGGAAGGGTTTGAGTCGATTATTTCAATTTCATTTTGATATTTTTCATTTAAAACTTTTAAATTTTGTGGTGCAATTATTTTTTTATAAATTTCATTATTGCCCCGATTTTCTTGGGGAGAGGTCGCATCGAAAACACAAAATATTTTATCAAATTTAGGAATTTTGTTATTTTTTTCTTCATCTTTTAATTTTTTTGCTAAATTAACAATGTCTTGTGGTGATTGATTTTTAGGGCATATTAAAGCTATTATAATTCGTTCAAAATTTTCAAATTTTATAAAATATCTTTGCTTTTTTGATTTTGGAAAATGTTTTTTTAAATCGGAATTGTTATTTTGAAATTTCAATTCCTTTAAAAAAAATTCCATATAAAAAATGAAAGATTTTTCGTCTTCTGAAATTATTAAAATATTTTTGTCTATGAATTGATTCTTTGCCATCAA
>JBIIFQ010000106.1:0-4573 GCA_044237235.1 Rickettsiales bacterium | reverse complement strand
GGAACCTGGAAAAGACCATAACAATATTAATTTTCGACATCACTAGTAAAATTCTTGGACTATAGCTCTCCCCTTGAGGGAGAGCGGGCTAAAATGTTTTAACGCTAGTTAAAACATTTAGCCGTGAGGGGTCAAAATATCTTACATAATCAATGCTTTCGAGCCAAGAAAAAAATTTTTCAAAAAAACAATTTCTTGATTTATTTTTAAAATAAAAAATATTTTCTCTTATGCAAAATATCTTTGCCCCTCACCCCAACCCTCTCCCCACAAGTGGGGAGAGGGAGTGGCTAGTAATATTAAATTTTATAAAACACTCATCAAGTTTTCGGAGTCATCACTCTCCCCTTGCGGGAGAGTCGCAGAGCCAACTTGTTGGCGATGCGGGTTATTTGCGTAAAAAAATAGCCTAAACGGCTATTTTTAGCAAATAACGGGACAAGGAGCGATAGCGACGCCGACCCTGGGGCGAGTCGTCTTCGAAATCAAAATGAAATTTTGATTGAGAAAAGCGACGAAGCCGTGGGGGGGTCAGAAAAGCTATATTTTAAAACACTCGTAAAGCTCTCGGTGTCATCACTCTCCCGCTTTACGGGAGAGTCGCAGAGCCAACTTGTTGGCGATGCGGTGAGGGGTCAGAAAACTAACAACAACAAAGGTTTTAAGATTATGTAAAAAGTTGAAATGAAAAAATTTGCAACAAAAATATTTTTTATTTTAAAGAGAAAGTAACCTGGTACCTTTTTTTTCGGGCTCTAGCTCTCCCCTTGAGGGTTATTTGCGTTAAAAAAAATAGCCTAAACGGCTATTTTTAGCGAAGAGGGGCGAACGATTGCAACTGCGTTGGACATCGGGAGCCGTGAGGGGTCGGAAAAGCTATATTTTAAAAACACTCGTAAAGCTCTCGGAGTAATCACTCTCCCGCTTTACGGGAGAGTCGCTTAAGCCAACTTGTTGGCGATGCGGTGAGGGGTCAGAAAAAATAACAACAACAAAGGTTTTAAGATTATGCAAAAAGTTGAAATGAAGAAAAATTTAACAAAAAATATTTTTTATTTTAAAGAGAAAGTAACCTGGTACCTTTTTTTTCTTTAAATCTATCTTTTTATATGGCGTTATCAGTGTTTTATTGCTTACTCACGCATTCGTATTCATTTTTTGATGTAATGAATGTTGTGTCAACAAGCACTGCCTTTTTGTTAAACTGAGCACAATGCTTAGAAGCCTCTTCCATAGTTTTGCCCTCTAATGCATATACAAGTAAGAAAGTTGTATAGACATTGACTCCTTTTGAATTTCCAGAACCATAGGTTGAGATGCATGATTGCAAAAGGAATAAACAAGGGAGTAATAAAAATATTTTTTTCATAATTTGATTGATATTAAAATTATTAATTAGTCTAGTCTGCACGACTTTCTTTAAAAGGCAAGTTTAAAAGTTTTAGAAAAAAGGTACCAGGTTATTTTTAATTATTTTTTCTTCTTCAGCGATCTTTTTCAAATAAATTGCAAATATCAGCGGAGGGCTTCCATTCCTTTTTTATCTGCAATCTTATTTCAGAAGAGTTTTTCCAATCGTCACAAAAAACAGGAAGTAAAATAGCGGCCTCTAAAGCGGGAGATAGAGAATCTTGAAGCACTGGTTTTTGATAAAAGCGTACTTTTTGATCTTGTTTATTTAGTCGAGAAAACATTAAGCACGATCCCAATGCGTTAGGGTGCGCAAACTCACAAAGCCAATAATGGATTTTCGATACAAATTTATATGTTTCGTCCATTGATCTTAAGGAATCATTTACATGAATTTTATCTATTTTTTTTTCATCTCCCTCAAAGCCGTGATCACCTCCAAGCATATATTGTGCAAGAATATAATTTACCCTTCCGTATTTCTTTAGCTTTAAATAATTGGATATTCTATAAAATAAGTGATGGAAGTGAGAAATGGATTCTAAGAGCGCTCTTCCTAAAATAGCTGCTACTAGCGTTTCTTCTTTGTTTATAGCTTCACAATAGTTGTTAGCTAGATTCGTTACCCTTCCAAAAAAAGAATTACATACCCAATCAAAAGAAAAAATGCAGTGTTCAACTGTAGTAGCAGGATAGTCTTGATTTAAGGGCATCGTATCAATAAAGAAGGAATTAATTTCAATAAGCGATTTATTAAAATCCTCAATAATCTCTAAAAAATTTGCATCACTTGTGTTGATTTTGATCATAAAATTTTATACTATTACCAATTATTTGCTAATTCTTTGATTCTCACGCAAAAGTAAGAAAGTAACCTGGTACCTTTTTTAATCGCCTTGCAGGCGAGTTGCAGATCGCAATATTTTTGTAAACTTGCAAGCTCGTTAACAAAAATTATTGCTCCTGTGATTCGCAAATCCTCTTAGCGGATTTGCTCACGCTTTCTTTAGTGCGGACAGGGTTCGATTACTCGCCTTTGGCGAGTTGCAATTTTTAAGATTTTTCTAGATTCACTTTGTTCATCAAGAAAAATTCCAAAAATTGTGATTCGCAAATCCTCTTAGCGGATTTGCTCACCCTTACGGGCGCTATCGTTCGCTTCGCTCACTTTCGCGTCCAATTTATTAAAAAACGAATTCGTTTTTTAATAAATTGTCGAACTCAGAGTTCGAACTCAAACATTTGTTTCCACCAATAAAAAAGGCTCCCCGAAGGGAGCCTTTTTTATTGGCGGACAGGGTGAGATTCGAACTCACGGTACATTGCTGCACGGCAGTTTTCAAGACTGCTGCCTTAAACCGCTCGGCCACCTGTCCATATATGAAATGTTGTATTATTTAGAATTAAGCCATTTTTTTGGAAGAAATCTTTGATAAAGATAATTTTCTAAAATTATTTCGCAAGGCGAAATTTATAAAAAATGATTTTTTTTAATTAAGAATATTAATTAAAAGTGAATATTTTTTGACTAAAATGAATAGTTTTGAAGTAAAAAAATATTTGTGAAGAAAATAAAAAACTTTTATTTTAAATTTAGTGAAATAATAAAAAGTAGTTGATGATAATTATATTCTAACATCAAGATTTTGTAGTTTCAAATATTCTTTGGCTTCTTTAACGGAGTAAGTTTTGAAATGAAAAATTGAGGCTGCTAAAACTGCCGAGGCTCCAGATTTTAAGCCTTGCGCGAGGTGGTCTAAAGTGCCAACTCCGCCCGAGGCGATTAATGGAATATTGATGACGGAAGTGATTTTTTTGATTAAATCTAAATCATATCCCGACTTAGTGCCATCTCGATCCATCGAGGTTAATAAAATTTCTCCCGCACCTAATTTTTGAGCTTCGATTGCCCAATTAACGGCATCAAGCCCAGTTGCCGTGGAGCCACCGCGCGTAAAAACTTCGTAATTTCCTGCCGAGTTTTTTTTGACATCGATCGCCACGACAACGCATTGCGCTCCGAATTTTTTGGAGGCATCTCTGATTAATTGTGGATTTTCAATCGCCGAAGAATTGATGGAAATTTTGTCGGCTCCACATTTTAAAAGCGTCGAGAAATCTTCGATTTTACTAACTCCGCCGCCGACCGTGAAGGGGATAAAACATTTTTCGGCAACTTTTTTAACCATATCAAACATTGTCGAGCGATTTTCTTTGGAAGCGCTAATATCTAAGAAGCACAGCTCGTCAGCGCCGGCTTGATAATAAAATTGGGCTTGGGAAATTGGATCGCCGGCATCGGCTAAATTTTCAAAATTAACACCTTTAACAACTCTACCGTCTTTGACGTCGAGGCAAGGAATGATGCGATATTTAAGCATTATATCATCCTGTTTAAAACATCATTTCCTGGTTTGTCAAAGAAGCGATGGCGAATTACGGCTAAAATATGAATCACGATCAAGCCAAGAAGAGAGAAGGCGGAAAGCTCATGAGTTTCGGCAAAAAAATGAGCGATTTCATAATTTGCTTCAAAAAAATTTGGCAATTCGATAGCAAAAAGTTTAACTGGATAGCCAGCAAAACTTGACATTAAATAACCCGAAAATGGTGTGGTAAACATTAAAAAATATAAAGCAAAATGACCAAATTTTGCCAATTTTTTTTCGAGGGCAGAAATAGCGAAGGGTAGCGCTGGAGTGCGGGTTAAGAGGCGATTTATAATGCGTAAAAAAACTAAAATTAACACTACAATGCCAAGCGATTTATGAAGATTATAAACTTCAAGACGGTTTGGTGATTCTTTACTTAAAAAATCACTCATATAAATTCCAAGACCAAGCAAAAAAATTATTAAAAGTGCCATGACCCAATGGAGAATGCGTGAAGTTAAAGCGTATTTCATAGTGTTTAGGTTTAAATTCATATTGTTCTTTTTTGTTCTACAATTTCATAACATTCAATGATATCTTTTTCTTTAAGATCTTCAAAATTTTCAAAAGCGATACCGCATTCAAAGCCGTTTTTAACTTCTTTAGCGTCTTCTTTGAAACGTTTTAAAGTTTTTAAAATTCCGTCATGGATAACAACATTTTCTCGCAATAAACGAGCTTTACCATTTCTTTTAATTATACCATTGATTACAAAGCAACCAGCAATTTTT
>JBIIFQ010000105.1:0-4592 GCA_044237235.1 Rickettsiales bacterium | reverse complement strand
GTTCGGGATTAGGGACTGGTATGCCAAGATCTTGTTCGATCGAGGGACAAGGAGATTGACCTCTTCTTCCGGCCGAGAAAACTCCAGCTCCCTCATCTTCTTGTTTGGCTTTTTCCTCAATCTGTTTTTGATATTCTTGATCTCGTAGGACAAAAACTAAATTGGGCGATTCTTTAGAAATATTATTATAAACACCTGATTTTAAAAAATTCTTAGCAACTTCAAGATTTGACTCTTCATCTGCACTTAATTCACGATCATAAAATTTTTTTGAACTCTCTCTAGCTTCGCGCAATAATTTTTCAAAACCAGCAACACTTAATTCATTCAATGAGTTAGCGGGATCAACAGAAGCTTCTCTTGAGCGCGCTAATTGAAAAATTGAACCAACATTTGTATTGTTCATATTACCCTCCCCAACAGCCATAATGTGCCTTGGATTATGGCTAAGATCATGTCGAGCATCACCATTAACTGTAATATCGGCACCAACAAGTCTCATTTGATTATCGCCATTAGCAATCCCATTTGTAATCTCGGCCCGCCCTCCCTGATGATTAGTGATTCTCACTTCTTGACGATCGCTTAAAGCTCCATTGAAATTATCATTTTCAGCAACATTGTCGCGAACTGCTTGCAATTCCATTTCTCTTTCATTTCTTTGCTTTATTAACTCTGAAACGAAGATATAGGTAACCACTCCAACCATTGAACCCAAAGATATTCCCGCTATAGTATATTCATTAATGCCAATATATTTTTTGGCATTTTCCTCTGTGCTTTGTTTTTGCATTTCTGCTATTCCTATTTTCGATAAATCAACAAAAGTTTTTATTAATCCACCAAGCAAATATCCAATTCCAGCGCCCAATGCAGATGAAGATAAAAGTTCGGCCATCTCATAAAATAATTTTTTTTGGACAACAGCTTGTCTGGGTCTTGGATTTTGATTTTCGCCTAAATTATTTCCTTCTTCCAATCGAACTTCATGATCATCTGGACTTTGGCTTGAATTTTCTCTTAACATAATTTTATAATTTATTTGCGTTTTCCTATAAATTTTTGTAAAATTGCCAAGCAATAAACACTACTCATTCTTGGACTCGGAGCTTCTTGATTGCTTTGTTGTGGATTATCTTCCGCCGTTAAAACTCCCAATTGTTCATCGGTGACTTCTAATGCAAAATCGACATTTCTTGCGCGAAAAGCCGTGATTGAACTAAGTGGATTTTCATCACCCCGCTGTGCATTATTTTGTCTTAATTTTTCAATAATTGTATCGGCAACAATCGAAGCCCTTCTTCTAATATCAACTGGCGCAGGTTGCTCTCTGCGTCTTGCAACTTCGTCGATTAATTCTTTTTTTTGCATCAATTCTATTAATTTTAGAGCATCTTTTTTGCCGAGAATACTTCCGACGCCATTTACATTATCAATTACTCTTGCCCTACCTCTATTAAAACATGAAATAACAAATTGCCCTGTATTATTTTGTGCCTCTTGACCTTCGCCAATCTGCTCAAAATCAGTTAATAAAGCTTGATTTTCATCAGCATCATGTTCTTGCTCGAAGAAATTTTCTAACTCGCGATCACCTCGCCCTCTTGTTAAAATTATATTAATCGCTTGCGGATTATCTTGCCCATCGAGACGATTTCTAACCTCCATAGCTCTACTCTCAACTTCACTTGAGATTAAATGATCGATTGCCAATCTCATAGCAATTTGTTCGAAATCGCTTGTCGTTTCTGCCAAACTGGCAAATCTCGCAATATTTTCTTTAGCAACAATTTTCTTTTGTTTTTTATATGTTGATTCTAAGCATTCAGCAACGCACTCGCCAATCGTTCCAAGGGTTGGCACTAAATTAACCAAAATTTTTAAATAATTTAAGGCAACAAATTTGGGATTTTTTGGCTCCAGAGCTTTACTTTGTAGAGCTTTAGAGGCTATAAAAAAACTATTAAGATCGGAAACCATTGCTTCAATATAATTTCTCAATACAAAATTAAGCTTGATCGCATTCAATTGATCGTGATAAAATTTATCTTTTTCCGCATTTCTTTGAGCGATTGGGTCAAGAACTTCAATCGATGAATCCTCTTCATCTTCACTTGGTAATGAAGCTTCTTGTTGTCGCCTCTTCGCCAAATGATCTTCGATGTCTTTCATTAATTCATCCATCGATTTAAATCTAACAACATTGCCAAACATTTTATCATAGCGATCGAGTCTTCGATTTATTTTAATTAAATCTTCTTTGGCTTTTGCAATATCTTTTTCATTTTGGGTTAATCTTTTTTCATGATTTTCAACTCTGCCTTCAACCTTTACCACCCTCACTTCCAATTGACCTTGTCTATTTTTTAAATTTTTTAATTCATCCTCCATTTTTATTTTTAGTTTTCCACGATCTTCATCGCTTATATCATTGCGCTGATTAAGCTCTTCCAATTTTCGGATAATATCTTCTATTTTTTGGCGTTGTATTTTTTGCTCTTCTTCGCTTAAATCACTATACTTAACGGAACCATTTTTCGCTTCTTTTTCAATCTCATAATTTAATTCTGAACTCTTTTCATCATCATTTGCTTTGTCTAAATTTTGATTGGCATAATTAATTTTTTCTTGGCGATCAAAGCTAGAATCATCTTGTTGTGCGTCAATCTCGATTTCAATTTTTTTTTCATCAAAGATTTTATTTTCGACGGGAAACGACATTAATTTTTCTTCTCCGATTTGCATAAAACATATCTCGGCGGTTATTTCTTTGGAATTATCATTTTGTATTTCGAAAACATTTGATGATTTGGCATCGCCATCTTGCCCATCCTCAGATTTTGATTTAACATTTGTTGTTTTTGTCGGCGATAATGATTTTTCTTTTGCATTTTCTAATCGTCCATAAATTCCAATATTGCCCAAAAATGAAATAGCATTAAATGGCTCAGAAACTGCTGAACTTGGCTCCATAGCTCTTAAAGATCCATTTTCTTGACGAAAAAGATTTATATTTGGATCAAATTTTTTTACTTCCTTAAAATCTTTAAATAGCGCATCAATATATTCATTATCTTGAAAATTTTGTTGACTTTCAAATGTCATCTTGGTTCTAAAAATCACCTTATTACGCTCAGATAATAAACCTTCTCTTTTTGCGAATATTAAAGGCAATCGCGACAATGATTGTGGGTCATTATTGAGTTTGCAGGATTCGAAACAATAATCAAAAGCTTCTTTAAGTTGTCCTTCATATTCAAAAGCCACGGAATCTTGATGTAAAAAATATGCTCTCGTTACGGAATCAACATTTTCATCTTCATAAATTTTTTGACAATATTCGTGAACTTTTTCGTAATCTCCTTGATCAATTAATAGCTCAACAATTTTTTTAATATCATCTTCCTTTTTGGGATAATCTAGTAGTTTTAGAGATTTTTGATAAATTTCTTCAATGATTTCTAATTTCTTATCCCCCGCCAAGGCTTGATTAGAAAGAATTAGCCTTAAATCGTTAATTTCCCTATTTATTTGAAAATTTGAATCTTTATTTCTCATGAAAAATAATAAAAAAATTTATAACGTAATAGCTGTAAATTTTTAATATTTGTTTCGAGAGAATATAATGTAAATATTTTTACTGATTATTTTTATAAACTTTTATAAAGTGTTTTATTTTTGCATTAAATAAAAATATTTTTATTTATCAAAATTATAAATTATTTTTACAAAAATTTAGCGTGATTTACAATCGACTTGGCAAAGAATGAGCTTCTGGTTTCGTTACTATTGAGCAAAAATTTATCTAATTTTCTTAACAATTTTTCATCAATCGAAATATTTATTCTTGTTGCTTTGGTTTTAATTTTTACCGCCACCACCAAAAATATTTCGGCCTTTTTATATTTCTTTTTTATCTCATCGAGAGTTTTCGTTTTCGGTAAATCTTCACCATCTTGAAGCATACCATCAACATGGAATTGCAGTGCTTCTTGCGCCATTTCTTTGGCTTCTTCTAAATTTTTTCCAACAGTTACGCAACCCAAAAAATCGGGAAAAATTACGCCATATTGCTTGCCATTTTCTTTGTTAATTACTGCGATGTATTTTTTAATATTTTCACTCATTTTTAATTTTGATTTTTGCTTGTTTTAAAACACTTTTTAATGTGCCGATCGGCAAATTTTTTGGATGAGGTAAAGTTACCCTACCCTTAATTTCATCATGTTTAAGTTGAAAATGCGATCCCTTAATAGCAACCAAATTCCAACCATGAAATTTTAATAACTTCAACAACTCTTTTGAGTTTTGAAGTTTTTTATAATTTTTCATCGCTTGTATATTTTATTAATTAAATAATGCGGTTGCTTAATACACATCATACACACTGCTTTTTAATTGCAAACATTTTTTTAAAAAATTTCATTGTCTTTATTAAAAAATTAATTGTAAAATTAACGCAAAATTTTTTGATAATAAAATGAATAAAATCGGTCATGACTTACACAATTCAAGGCAAAAATAATGTTTACGAAATCGTAATTGGATGCGAAATTCACGCCCAAATCGCCTCAAAATCAAAATTATTTTCT
>JBIIFQ010000104.1:0-4617 GCA_044237235.1 Rickettsiales bacterium | reverse complement strand
CAAAGTCCCGTCACAAAAAATTAAAATTCTTGATATTTTACAAAAAAATTATCCAGAAAATGAATTTTTTCAAAAAGCACAAATTGAAGAGACTTCTCATGGGGGATTATCAAGATTTGAAGAATTAGGTCTTGATGACAAAACAAGTTCGGATCAAGAACCGGAAGTTGAAGTGGTTAGTCAGGGTAAAAATCCTAATGCAATATTTAAAGTGGATAGAAGATCAAGTCGCAGTAAAACAAGTAGCTTGAGTCAAGCAAAAACAAGACATAATTCATAATATTATAACCAAAAAAAAACCAAAATTTAAAAAATAAATTTTATTAAAAAAATGTTCTATAAAAAAACAATAAAAATAATTTAAAAAAAAATATTATAAATTATTTGCATATTTTTCTTAATAAAAAAATAGTTAATTTTAAAGTATTAATTATTTTTATTTATATGAAGGATAAGGACTTCCAAGAATTTAAAGAAAAAATTTTGGAAATTGATCCTTTTTTAACATCAGCAGAAAATGAAAATCTGATTAATAAAATTTTCCATAAATTACAATATCAATTAGGACTTGAAAACTCTCTTCTTGATGTGGCAAATTTATTTATCACCGCTCTCAATATTTCAAACAAAGAACAGGTTGATACCGAAAACTCAATCTTGCCCAAAGGACTTGACTTAACAAGCCTAAAAATTGATCCGAGTGGAAAAAATTTTAGTGACTTTATCAATCAAATCAACTCAATTACCGACAAAATTGTCGATCCCGAAACCCGAGAATTAATTTTGATGCCATTATTAATGCAAAATTTTAGCAAACAATTTAACATAAGCGAACAAATGCTTGAATTAATTGATGGACTTAAATGCTCGGATGATTCAAAACCAATATTAAGCGATAATTCTTTGGCGGAAAAATCTACAGAATTTATCGATTATCTTCGACATTTCCAAGCACCTTCTCAATCTCCAAAAGCAATGCCGATGAGCTTGTTTCAAATGTATGGAATTTTACAAACGGTTTCAAAATTTCAATCTTTTGGTTTTACTCTAAAACAACCAAAACAAATTGGCGCCTGTAACGAAACTCATTTTAATGATTACGCTTCTCAAGTGCCAAGATTAGGTTTATACCAATTAGAAAATCCAAATAATTTAGGAGAATGGAATAACGGCAATATTCGCTTAAGTAGCTCTGGCATTAAAAGAACATACACCATTATGCATGAAATTTTTCATATGTTTATTCCTAATGAAAAATATTCATCATTTAATTTATTGCACATTGATAATTTTAAGTTTTTTACACCATTACTGAGTCAAAAAGACTTGATTCCGATCACTATTATGACCACATTTTATCCAGGTGCAATTCCAATGCAATATAGCAAAACCGAAGAAATTGGTGCCCTCGATTTATTATTTACAACAACCGCCAGAAATGGTGGCAAAGCTTTTTCTATTTCAGAAAATTGCAATCAAAAATTTAAAAATCCGGGTGAAATTTTTAAAGAATTTTGTCCCGATAAAAAGCCTCCAAGAATTTTTATGGAGACTCCTTATAATCAAAATTTAATTAAATTACAAAATTTACAAGGAAACTCAGAAAATTGGGAGAATATATTTCATAAGAATTTATTAAAAACACTACAGGTTGAATGTCTAACGGCGGTTTCTACCGGAATTCTAAAAATTGCATATACCTCTCTAAAATTAAACAAAGCGAATCAAGATGTATTGTTATCATTAGCAGAAAATAGTAGCAGAATTGGCTTCATGGCGCTAATTGAAGATGAAAATTCTACAAATAATATTGCAATTTTTTCAGGCTTAATAACTTTGATAAAAGCAACCGATTTAATGATGAAAAAATTTGGAATAAAATCGCCCCAAGAATCAGCGCAGAAATTACTACATAAAATTGGCAAATCGATTATTAATGAAGAATTGGTGGATAATATTTGCAATTCGATTGACAACACCCCTCAAGCGTTTAAAAAATCTATAAATCAATTTCTTTTTATTTTTACTCTTTATTCGCTTGATAGCATAATTAAAAACTTACAAAGCGAAGATAATAAAATTCAAACGCCAAAAATTGAAGAAAAAATTTTAATTGGCTTTATAGCGTCACTTTGTTCGCCATTGATTGGTAGGATTTTTGATATAGGAATTCATAAAGTTTTTAAAAATAGACAAGGAAATCTCCCCGCAGAAATTAATCTTGAAGCAAGGGCGGAGCCTTCTCGACTCTCTTCCGATCTTGTAAATTATACCCCAAATACCCATCCAACAAATTTTACATCACAACAACAAGTAGCCTCAAACGATTTAAATATAATGGGGTGCGCCTAAATGCTCCATCTCAAATCTTGAGAGCTTCTCGCGGTTCTTCGCGTTAAAAAAATAGCCTAAACTGCTACGCATTAAATTTGTTAAAGCAAATTTAGCTTAATGGATCTCATCGCAAATGGACGAATTTAATTAGTTAATTTGATATTATCTACCTTGCCCGCATTTCTTTACCAATTGTTGGATTAACAGCTATTGCGCTCGGCTTTATTGATAAAATTTTATTTAATTCTTCTGCGACTCTATCTAAACATAAACTATCTTGACCCTCTTGAAACAAAGATTGGTCTTGCTTCTCTAGTTCGATTGCACTCAAAATTAAATTAATTCTTTTTTCACTTAAACCCTCAAAAAACTTACCTCTTTTATCCACATCTAAAAGAGAAATTTGTTGCACAAAATCACTTTTTTGCTCCTCATCGCCATGTTTAAGAATAAGTTTTGTGAAATGATTTTTAACTTCAGAAGAGCGGAATTTCCAATCTAAAAATCCATTAATTTTAACTTCTTTTTCTTTCAATAAAAATCCTATTTTTTTAATATCACCCTTCTCGAAACAAATATTATTTTCAAAAATACGCCAAAGATAATTTTGCAAACCAAACGGAAGCAAATTATGCTGAAATTTTTCATCATCACTACAAAGTTTTTCTTTTATAATTTGAGCTTTAAAATTATCGAATTTACGCTCCGCAATTGGCAAAAATTTCGTTATTGATACTTCTTTTTTACTCATTAATTTTTGCAATTCTTTGTTAAAACTCCTCTCGTAAAAATCATAAATTTTTTCAAAAATTTTAGTTTCGCGAATAAAATCTTTTTCAATTTTTTTGACACTTTCAATCAATTTTTCAGTGGCATTATTAACAATTTCTTGTTTTAACTCTTTATGAGGCTGATATCCTTCCCCTCCGTGCCCTAAGGTTATCGGATCGAAAGTAAAAAGCTTATTTTCTAGGAGCATCTCCAAAATATAACGCGTTAATAAGCGCATGCTTTTGATGGCGCAATTTCCCCTTCTTTGTTCTTTGGTTGGAATTGCATAAGTTATGATTGAAAATTCTATTTCATCAATTTTTTTTTCTTCTAATATTTTTGCAAATTCTTTATAAAAAACTTCAGAATCTTTTTCATGCGAAGTTTTTTCAACAAAATTTTGAAAATATTGATCCCTCTCTAATACCATGGATTCACGATCTTTAAAACATAATGGCACTTTGAGTTCTAAAATTATTGCGCCATTAATGTAAAATGTATCGCCAATTTTTTGATCATCACAAACTTTATTGCCATCACAATAACTAATCTTTGTTAAGTGATCATCATCAACGTGAAATATGAAATAGGCTCTGTGCCCCCTTAATCCAGATTTATAAATGTGAAGGCTTTTATTTTTTTCACTTACCTCTCGGAGCTTTATTTCCACAATTTCTTTTTGAGTTATTTTTTCATAAATTTCAACAAGATTTTTAATTAAACCATCTGGCAAATCTTCTTTTTTTGGCAAAAAAGCAGGAAGTATTTTTTCTAATTGACCCTTACTAAATCCTTGACCCAAATCACCATAAAAAAGTTTTAAAAAATTAAAATTTTCAACAAAATCAATAATATTATCGATTTCTTCGGTCGCCAAATCTCTACCAAATTGTTTTTGAAAAATAATTTTTAAGGTATTTTTACAATCCTCCACAGGGTTTTTGTAAAACATTAAAATATTAAACATAATCGGGGTTTCGCCAGATTCATTTTCTTGCTTTAAAATTTGTGGATTAATATCAATTATTGAAACTATGACTTCTAAATTATTTTGCTCTATTGCAGAAAAAATTGAAATTTGCTCACCTTCTATCTCTTGTTGATCTGTCTGGGTTGGCATCGAATTAAATATGATTAAATTAATTAAACTGGGCTAAATTATAATCAAAAATATAGGATGAACTCGTATCGAAATTGTAAATTTTAAAAAAATTTGTTAACCAACATGCTCCATAAAAAAACCAAATAAAATAATTTATAGATTAATTATGATTTTTTGCTAAGAGCAAAATAATTACATTTAAAAAATATTAATTATTTTTTTATTTATAAAATAGAAAGTCATTTAATATATATAAATTTTGAGCGTTTCGCAGGAAGTGTATTAAAATAACGATCAGAATAATCACCCCTCCCACTGCCTTATACCACCACAGTTAAGGAAAATACTCGCAACACACACGGGATGTAGCTCCCCCCTTGAGGGCTTACAACCCTTCACTTAAAGAAAAC
>JBIIFQ010000103.1:0-4629 GCA_044237235.1 Rickettsiales bacterium | reverse complement strand
ACTAATTCAAAAAATAATTTAGAGGCAAAAAAAATTGCTCCACTTTTTCAACCGCTTCCTGAAATTCCTTTGGATATGAGAAATGAAGCCTTTTCTGCTAAAATTATCGCTAAATTTTATATTGAAAAAGACGGAAGTGTTAGCGATGTTGAATTGCTCGAAATTTCACATAATCCGCGTTTAAATTTGTTATTGTTGAAGTCTTTAAAGAAATGGCGATTTGAGGCTTCAGATCAGGATTTCGAGCAAATTATAAATGTTAAATTTGCGGTAAATTAAATTTGCTAAAGCAAATTTAGGAAAAATTTGAATCGTTTCACGGCGAATGAATCGCCGTATTCGCGATAAGATTTAGGTTTTTTTGGATTTATTTCTTGGTAAAAAAATTAAAAACAAAAACAAGCCAATGCAATAAATCAAATTCCAATTGGCCATGGTTAAATTTAAAAAATAAAATTGTGGTTCGTCGCATCGAATCGCTTTGGTCGCAAGCATTGCTATTCTGAGTTGTTCAACATCATCAATATTATCAAAATTTTTAGATGAACATGAATCGGGTCCGGCGAAAATTTTTATCTCAACACCCGAATGATAAAAGGCAATTCCGGCATTAATTAAAAATGCTAAAGCGCATAAAATCGCACCAATTTTTTGGTAATTTTTTAATTTTTTTATCAATAAAAAAAATAGCGAAATTATGATGATTATAAAAAATGGTTTGCGTTGGTGATAACATAAAATACAAGGCTCGAAGCCAAAAATATATTGCGAAATATAGGCTGAAATTAACGCCACAAAAGAGGCAAAAAGAGCTAAAAATAAATAATTTTTTGCCAAATTTTTTTTAAATTTTTCTAAAAGAAATTTTAATTTTTTTAAAGACATTTTTTAAAAATTATAATGATTTTAAAATTTTTTTTGCCAAATCTTTACGCAATTCAACTGCGGGTTGATCAAATGGGTTAATCTCTTGTGCATAAGCCACCACTATGGTTTCCAAGAACATTCTCATCATCAATCCAGCAATAACTTTTTCATTAACATTATCGATTTCAAAAATCCGAATTGGTAATTTTTTTTGATTTAAAACTTCAATCGTAGTTTGATGTTCAACTTCAAGAATTTTAGAGAGTGCTTTACCGCCAAACAAGGTTTCGCAACCTGCCAAATCTTTAATTTTAAAATCATTTTTATGATTTTTAGCGATGATAAAATTGAAAAATTTATCACGATTGCCTTCTAAATAAAGTTGCAATTGGCTATGCTGGTCAACGGTTCCCATCGAATTAATCGGAGTCGAGCCGAATGAATTTTTCCCCAAAGATTCCGCCCATAATTGACGATACCAATCGGTAAAATTTTTAAAATCGTCAACATAAGGCATCACCACATTATTGATAAAACCATCTTCGTAAAGTTTTAATTGAATCGCGCAAGAATTGATAATTTCATCATCCTTTAAAAAATTTTCAAGAACTTCTTTGGCACCATCACGAACTTTAGCAACATCAACTCCCGCTAAGATTGCCGGCAATAAACCAACAATTGAAAAACATGAATAACGACCACCAATTTGCGTTGGGTGATTGGCAATTTTAGCGTTAATTTTTGTGGCAATTTTGCCAATTGAATTTTTCGGCGATTCGGTAATAAAAATAAATTGTTCGGCAAAATTTTTAATTTTTTGTTTTTGCATTTCATCGATAATTATCAATGCTTGGCAAATAGTTTCGATGGTTTCGCCTGATTTACTAATTACCACAAAAAAACTATTGCGAAAATCGATTTTTTTAATTTGATTATTGATGGTAATCGGATCGATTGATTCAATAAATTCAACTTTTTCTTGAAATTTTAATGAACATAAAGTTTTGCCACCAAGACTAGAGCCACCAACTCCAAGAATAATAATTTTTTTATAACCTTCGGCAAGTTTGGCAAGTTTTTTAAACTCATTTATATCTTTTTTTTGTTCAACAATATTTAGCGCTAAAATTTCCGAATTTTTAATTTGTTTACGCAGTTTATTTCCCGCTTCCAAGCATTTTTTAAAATGCACTTTAACTTTTTCGGCGCTCGGAATATTTTTAAAACTTTGAGAATAAATTTTATCTTTAGTCATAATTTTTTGAAAAAAATTTTATTAGTTGCAATAGTTCTAAATTAAATTTAATGTTGTCTTGATTTTTATTTTATTTTTTTGTTAAAATCTAAAAATACAAATTATTTATCACGGCTAGGTAGCAAAGTGGTAATGCAGAAGCCTGCAAAGCTTCTATGCGCCGGTTCGATTCCGGCCCTGGCCTCCAAAATACAAATCTCACAATTTCCAAAAAAATTATTTTCTTTTAGTAATTTTTGGATCACGTAAATAAAGTGGTAAAATATCTTGTGAATCTTTATTTTGCAAAAACTTTTTTTGACCATAAATCGCCACATCATAAGCTAAAATTACATCATCTTGATTTGATTTTAACAAATGTTTATCAAAAATTTTATTGCCAGAACCGCATAAAAATTCATCTTCTTTGATTGTTAACAAAATGTCCTCAACATTACTAATCACTGGTTGTAAAACTTCTTCAAAATTATTTTTTATTACATATTTTGCGTAATAAATTTCTGTGCTATTGGCTTGAATTGCCACATTGATTTTTTCATGAATTTTTGAATATTTATCCGCCAAAACTTCGCAACAATTGACCGTTAAAACTGGTTTTTGCGTAGTAATTTTAATAATTTTAAGCACCGCCAAAGCAACTCTGATGCCAGTGTAACTTCCCGGACCATTGGTGGCGATTATTAAATCTAAATCATTAAAATTAATTTTATTAACATCGAGCAAATTTTTTATTTCCAAAACTAACATTTCCGAATGTTTGGCTTCTTGCAAATAATTTTTTTCGCCTAAAATTTTTTTATCATTAAGGAGAGCAATTGACATTGAAGAAGTTGAGCAATCGAAAGCCAGAGTAAGCATTAGTTTAAAATCGTTTTTGAGCTTGGGATATCTAAAGAAAAATTGGGAATTTTTATTTCAAAAATTTCTTTATTTGAAGTGTTTTCAATATAATATTTCCCCGACATTATTCCTGAAGGATATTTTAAATGAATACCGCTTGAATATTGATAGGCATTGTTTGCGGTAATTACGGGTTTTACTCCAACCACGCCTTCACCTTCAACTTCTTGAATATTTCCGCATTCATCAATTGTGCGCCAATAACGTGATAATAATTTTATTGTTTCCGAGCTTTTATTTTTAATGCGGATTTGATAAGCCCAAATAAATAATTCTCCAGATTGACTAGTTTTGTTATAAATAAATTCTGGCCAAACACTCACTTCTATATTTCTGGTTGTAGCAACGTAAGGCTTTTCTTGCAATAATTCTGGAGCAATTAAAAACTCTTCGGCATCTTTAAAAATTTGGGAGAAATTTTTCATTTTTTGGAAAAAATTTGAATTTAATTGTTTAATAATTTAACAATTACATTCTTTCTGTCAAGTCAACAACTCTAACTAACTCTTTTAGATCAATCATTCCTGTTACAACTTTTTCTAAACCATCTTCAAGCATTGGAATGAATCCAGCACTAAGAGCATATTTTAACATATCTTTACGACTTTGTCCTTGAACAACCATTTCATCAAGTTCACGATCAAATGGTAAAATTTCTGAAATTGCAGTTCGTCCTTTATAGCCACCCGAGCATTTATCGCATCCAACTGCTCTATAAAGTTTATTAACATCGACGAAGCGACTTCCAAGTAATTTTTTTTCATGCTCTTCGATTGGCATTTCTTTTTTACAATGATTGCATAATTTTCTAGCAAGTCTTTGAGCGATAATTCCAATCAACGAACCTGACATTAAATAATTCGGAACGCCAATATTCATCAAACGCGGAATGGCACTTAAAGCGTCGTTGGTGTGAAGAGAGCTATAAACTTGGTGACCCGTCATGGCAGCTTGAATGGCAGTGATTGCCGTTTCTTTATCGCGAATCTCACCGACTAAAATAACATCGGGATCTTGACGTAAAATCGCTTTAATTCCCGTGGCGAAATCCATACCAATATCACTTTTAATGTTGGATTGACGAATCAATGGAATGTGATATTCGACCGGATCTTCGAGTGTCATTATATTTTTATCGATCGAATTGATGTAGTTTAAAACGGTATAAAGAGTGGTGGTTTTACCTGAACCCGTAGGACCGGTAAGAATTATAACTCCTTCGGGACGTTTAACAATTTTCTTTAAAATTTCAATGCAATGATTGGAAAAGCCTAATTTATCGAGAGTCATTACCGATTGTTTTTCATCGAGAATACGCATTACGATATTTTCGCCATTGATAGTTGGCTGAGTCGACACACGAAAATCGATTTTTCTTCCTAAAATTTCGGCTTCGATACGACCATCTTGAGGCTTTCTGGTTTCAGCGATATTCATTCCCGCCATAATTTTAATACGCACTGCAATAGCTGACCAGTAGTCTTTGTGAACGCTTCGAATTTGCACCATTTTTCCGTCGATACGATAACGAACTCGCAAAAATTTTTCTTCAGGTTCAAAGTGTAAATCTGATGCGCCGTGGTGAACGGCGTCATTTAAAACTGCAT
>JBIIFQ010000102.1:0-4690 GCA_044237235.1 Rickettsiales bacterium | reverse complement strand
ATGCCGCCCCATTGATTATAATTCCATCAAAATGCTCAACGGCACTTTGAATAGCGTCGATAATTTCACCCTCGTGATTGGTTTGCACAAAATTAACTTCAACATCAATTTGCTTAGCAACTTCTTTGCAATCAATGGCAATTTTATCAAGTTTTAAATCGCCATAAATTGACTTATTTCTAAGGTGCAAGAGATTTAAATTGGGACCGTTAATAATTAAAATTCTTTTCATAATTAATTTATTTTTTTACTTGATTAGAAATTTTTACGAAATAAAAAATTGTAACTGGAATTGAGAAAAAATATATCGTTCCAATTATTGCCAAAGTGAGCCAAGGCCGTGCAATCAAACCAAAAATAATTGAGCCCAAAATTAAAGCGGTTAAATAAAAATTATTATTTTTAATCGGAATTTTTTTGATAGAAATAGTTGGCACACGGCTTGCCATCATAACTGCCAAAGCTAGTAAAAAACATATCACTAAAATTTGATTACAATAAAATCCCTCTCCAAATTCATAAAATAAAACCATCGGAAGCATTGCCAAAGCTGCGCCAACTGGCGAAGGAATGCCTTTAAAAAAATATTTTTCTATAATTGGATTAACTTTATCATCATGTAAATCAACATTAAAACGGGCTAAACGAATTGCTGCACAAACTGCGAAAAATAAAACCATCGCCCAATCAAATCCCAAAATATCGCCATAAGAATTTACCCAAAAATAAACAATAAATCCGGGAACGACGCCGAAATTTACGAAATCAACCAAAGAATCAAGTTGCGCTCCAAAATCATTTGAGGCGTTAAAAAATCGAGCTAAACGGCCATCAATTCCGTCTAAAAAACCTGCTAATAATAATAATGAGCTTGCTATCAAATAATCGCCAACCATTGAGAATCGAACAGCTGTTAATGTGATGCAAAGGCTAGAGAGCGTAACAATATTGGGCAATAATCTAACCAAGGAAAATATTCCTTTTTTGGAGTTGCGCATTTTATAAATTATCGAAGAAGCCATTTTTTTATAAAAAAAATTATTTAATCTTTGCTTTAAAAACAATCAACATTTAGTCTTGCTTAAAAAATAAAATAAGCAAATTAAAAATTATTTTCGTTAAAAAAATTTTTGATTTTGCTTAGAGATCTTTAAATTAATTTTTCAAAATAAATGAGCAATAAAAATCTTGCAAATGCTTTGCGTTTTTTAGCAATTGATGCGGTTGAACAAGCTAATTCAGGTCATCCCGGAATGCCCATGGGAATGGCTGATGTAGCTTCAGTTTTATTCAATGAATTTTTAAAATTTAACCCAGAAAATCCTAAATGGCACGATCGTGATCGCTTCATTTTATCCGCCGGTCATGGTTCAATGTTGCTCTATGGAGCGCTTTATTTAACGGGATATCAAGATATTAAAATTGAAGATATAAAAAAATTTCGTCAACTTCATTCGAAATGCGCTGGGCATCCCGAATATGGTGAGCTTGATGGCATCGAAACCACAACTGGTCCACTTGGTCAAGGCGTTGCAAATGCTGTTGGTATGGCACTTTCTGCAAAAATGTTGCAAGCGCGTTTTGGTAAAAAAATATTCGATCACAAAATTTACGCTTTGGTCGGTGATGGCTGTTTAATGGAAGGTATTTCTCAAGAGGCTCTAGCTTTGGCAGGACATTTAAAGCTTGATAATTTAATTCTACTTTGGGACGATAATTCAATTTCAATCGATGGTAAAACTTCAATTGCCACCTCAGAAAATATGTCTTTACGCTTTGAAGCTCTTGGTTTCAACGTAATTGCAATTGATGGTCATAATTTTGACGAAATTCGTCAAGCTTTAAGCCAAGCACAAAATTCAACCAAACCAATTTTGATTGCCTGCAAAACCACAATTGGCTTCGGTTCGCCATCAAAAGCTGGAAGCGAAAAATGCCACGGCTCTCCGCTTGGCAAAGATGAAATTCAAAAAACTCGCGAAAATTTAAACTGGAATTTTGCACCATTTGAAATTCCAAATGACATTTTAGAAACTTGGCGCAAATCTTCAAAACGTTGTCTTGAAGACTATAAAATTTCTTTAGAAAATTTACAAAAACTCGATGAAAATTCTCGAGAATTATTTTCGCAAATTTTAGAAAAAAAATTACCAACAAATTTTTTACAAAAACTTGCTGAATTTAAAACTAAAATTATTAATGATAAAACTACGCAAGCTTCACGCAAATCTTCGCAACAAATTTTAGAATTTTTAACCAATAATTTACCTTCTTTAATTGGTGGTTCGGCTGACTTAACTGAATCAGTTTTAACCAAAACTTCCGTTACTAAATCAATTTCTAAAGATGATTTCAGTGGTCGCTATATTCATTACGGAGTCCGTGAACACGCCATGGGAGCCATTATGAATGGCTTATCACTTCACGGCAACTTTATTCCTTACGGCGGAACTTTTTTAGTTTTTTCCGATTATTTAAAACCGGCTTTGCGACTTTCGGCATTAATGCACCAGCCCATAATTTATGTATTTACTCATGATTCAATTGGACTTGGCGAAGATGGTCCAACGCATCAACCAATTGAACATTTGGCAATGCTTCGTTCGATTCCAAATCTTAATGTGTTCCGTCCCGCCGACAGCGAAGAAACTCTGGCGTGCTATGAGTTAGCTTTAAAAAATAACAAAACCCCTTCGGCTTTAATTTTATCACGCCAAAATTTAAAATTTGTAACCAAAGATACCCAAGATTACGATAAAGGTGCTTACGTGGTTTCTTCGTGCCAAAACCCTGATGCTGTAATCATCGCGACTGGTTCGGAATTACAAATTGCTCTTGATGCTAAAGAAATTTTAGCAACAAAAAATCTTCATGTTCGCGTTATTTCAATGCCTTGCAAAGAAATTTTTGATATTCAAGAAAAGGATTATCAAAATAAAATTTTGGGACGCGATTTAAATAAAAAAATTATTTATTGCGCCATCGAAGCTGGTGTTAAGCAAGGTTGGCATGAAATTATCGGCAATGATGGAATTTTTATTGGCATGAATAGCTTTGGCGCTTCAGCTCCGGCTTCGGATTTATTCAATCATTTTGCAATAAATTCACAAAAAATTGTTGAGAAAATTTTGCTCGAACATGCCAAAAATAATGTTAAATAAATTTTAAATTAATGTATATCGCCCTTCGCAATCACACAACTTACTCACTGTGCCAAGGTGCCATTAAAATTGCTGATTTAATCGACAAAGCCAAAGCCTTACAAATGCCCGCTTTGGCAATTATGGATTCGCAAAATTTATTTGGCGCACTTGAATTTTCGATGGCTTGCAAAAAAGCGGGAATTCAACCGATTCTTGGTTGTGAAATGATGATCGATTTTAATTTACAAGATTCTAAAAATATTTCCAATGTCGATTTTACCGAAAATTTATGCAAAACGCCACTCATCGCCACCAGCGAAGAGGGCTATCGCAACCTGATGTTTCTCGTGAGCGAAAGCTATTTAAAAAGACAAAATGGCATCGTGCCTTTTATTAATTTTGAACTTTTAAAACAAAAATCAAAAGGAATTATCGCTTTATCGGGAGGCTCTGAAGGCTTGGTGGGCAAGCTTTTGCTTCAAGGTCAAGACAAACAAGCTCACAAAATTTTACTCGAAATTAAAGAAATTTTTAACACAAATTTTTATATTGAAATCACGCGCCACGGCACCAAAAATGAAGAATTAATTGAAGAAAAATTATTGCAATTGGCGTTTGAAAATAATATCCCGCTTGTCGCCACCAACGACGTTTATTTTTTAACTCCCGACATGCATGAAGCTCAAGATATTTTGTCATGCATTTATGAAGGGCATAGTTTAATCGAAGAAAATCGCAAAAAAAATTCGCCCGAACAATATTTTAAAAATTATGAACAATTTTTAGAACTTTTTAAAGATTTACCCGAAGCAATCAACAACAGCATTAACATCGCCAAGAAGTGCCACACCATGGCGTTCGAGCGTCCGCCAACTTTGCCTAAATTTAGCACCGAAGCAAATTTTGACGAAGCTTTAGAACTCAGAAATCAAAGTCTCGAAGGTTTAAAAATGCGTTTGAAAAATAAATTTTTAATCGAAGAAATCGACGCTGAAACCCAACAAAAAATTGACAAAGAATATTTTGAGCGCTTGGAATATGAACTCGGAATTATCATTAAAATGAATTTCTCGGGATATTTTTTAATCGTCTCCGATTTTATAAAATGGGCGAAAAATAATGAAATTCCCGTCGGTCCCGGACGCGGTTCGGGAGCGGGATCAATCATCGCTTGGTCATTGCAAATTACCGATCTCGACCCGATTCGTTTCGGCTTACTTTTTGAAAGATTTTTAAATCCCGAACGGGTTTCAATGCCCGATTTTGATATTGATTTTTGTCAATCACGACGCGACGAAGTGATTGATTATGTGCAAAAAAAATATGGCACTGATTATGTCGCTCAAATTATTACTTTCGGAAAATTGCAAGCACGCGCAGTTTTGAAAGATGTGGGTCGCGTCTTACAAATGCCTTATTCTCAAGTCGATCGCATTTGTAAATTAATTCCTTTTAACGCCATCGAAGCGGTGACACTGGAAAAAGCAATCGAGATGGATAAGGATTTACAACAAGCCATTCAAGACGATCCGCAAATTAATAAATTA
>JBIIFQ010000004.1:0-16581 GCA_044237235.1 Rickettsiales bacterium | reverse complement strand
ATTTATCTTCAACGGTTGATGGTGAAATTCGCGATGAATTTGATGCAATCGACGCTCTGATAGCAGGCTTCCCAGCCGGAACTGTGAGCGGTGCACCAAAAATTCGCGCCATGGGCATTATTGAAGAAATCGAAAATGTTCGTCGCAGTTTTTATGCTGGTTGTGTTGGTTATTTTGCTAGCAATTCCGACATGGAAACCTGTATCACTCTTCGTTCGGCATTGATAAAAGATGAAAAAATTTATCTTCAAGCTGGGGCTGGCGTGGTTTTTGATTCGGTTCCAAAATCCGAATATCAAGAATGCATAAATAAATCTCAAGCTTTGATTAAAGCCTACTTAGATATTAAAAAATTTTTATAATTTTTTAAGTTCGCAGATCAACTTCTCGATTAAGATCAATATTGAGAACCATTCCAAATCCGATCATCATTGAGCCCATTATCGTTCCTCCATAAGAAATGAAAGGCAGTGGCGCTCCAACAACAGGAAGGATTCCCATCACCATACCAATATTAATAAACATATGGATGAAAAAAATATTTACTATTCCCACAACAAAAAGCCTCCCAAATTGATGCTTGGTTTTCATGGCGATATTTATGCAAATAGCGATTATGGAACAATAGACGCAAATCGAAAAAACTCCTCCGAAAAATCCAAGCTCCTCGCTCAACATCGTGAAAATAAAGTCGGTTTGTTTTTCTGGCAAAAAATCAAGCTGTCCCTGGGTTCCACTCAATAGCCCCTTGCCGAAAATTCCCCCCGAACCAATCGCAATTTTTGATTGAATAATATTGTATCCGCTTCCGAGAGGATCGTGCGTAGGATCGAGGAAGGTAAAAATTCTTTGCTTTTGATAATCATGCAATAAAAAATGCCATGCAAACGGAATTGCAATCAATGCTACAATACCCACAGAAACAAATTTCCAAAGCTTAACTCCCGCCATAAATAAAACCACTACACCGACCATTGCCAGAATCATCGCAGTTCCTAAATCTGGCTGATGAAAAATAAAAGCGACAGGAATAAAAATCATCAATAATGGCGGAATTACGAATTTTAAACGACCAATATTTTCTGCCTCAATATTATAAAAATATCTCGCCAAAGCAAAAACTGTGCAAACCTTCATTAATTCCGAAGGTTGAATTTTTATAGAGCCAATTCTAAACCAACGCGTTGCACCCATCGCATTATGACTCAACTGCTCCATTACATCAACCATTACAACCATTCCTAAAGCAACGACATAAAATAAATAAGAAGCTTTAAACCAGATTCTGATATCGGTAATGGCGATAAAAATCATGAGCGGAAAAAATAAGCAAAAAAATCCCAATTGACGAATAAGCCAAGGCCGAAAAGATCCGCCCGCCGCTGAGTAAAGCATAATGAAACCTATAAAAGCTAAGGTAATTAATAAAGAAATTAATAGCCAATTAAGTTGTTCTAATTTTTGAGAAAGCGGTATTTTATCGTTATTTACAAGATTCATTTTAGTTTTTTTAAAATTTTTTTTTATAAAGTTAATTGTTAGCTTGAAATATTAATCAATTTCTTTAGCTTTTGAAGTAATAAAATTAAATATGATTATTTTAGATAATTTTAATTTCAATGTCTGATAAAGAAAGCAAAAAAATAAAAATAAAAAGTTGGTATTCAAACCGTTATCAAATTGTTGTCGTTCAACGCAACATTTTATTGATAATGGCAATGATATCAATAATTGCGGTTGCAACTTCAATTATATTTGTAAAAAACGTAATGTCCTCAAAATCTCTTGAGCCTTATGTAATTCAAATTGATGAAAAAACCGGAATTGCAACAACAATTGATCAACCAACCGCAGCTTCCTTAACTGGAAATGAGGCATTAAAACGCTACTTTCTAAACAAATACATTCAAGCTTCGATGAGTTACAACGTAAAAACTTACAAGCAAGATGTTGAAATCGTGCGTTTATTTTCAATGCCAACGATTTATAATGCCTACAAAACCAGAATTGCTGTTGATGGACTTGGCGCTAATTCAATCGTTACAACAAAAATTAAATCCATATTATTTAAAAATGAAAATTCCGCGGAAATTCGTATTAATCGTCAATTTGGCGGAGAATCTACTAAAAATTTAACGGAAAAAAATGAAATACTATTTATGAATTTTTTCTTTGCTCCCGAAATCACTCTTTCCATGGAGGAGAGATTAATAAATCCCCTTGGATTTCAAATTATTAAATTTGAAATTGGGGAGGAAGTTTATTCTTATTAAAATTATGAAAAAATTAAAATTACAATTCATAATAATAGCATTAACACAGGTTATTTTATCTGGTCTTATTGCTTTTAATTGCAACGCCCAAACTCCAATTACTACCGATTCTAGAATCAGAACTTTAGTTTATAATCCCAACGAAGTTTATGAACTAAAATTTTATTACAATTATCAATCTTTTATAGAATTTTCTGAAGATGAGGAAATTGAAATGATTTCGGTTGGTGAAGCATTCGCTTGGAGACTCACCCCCGCCGGCAAAAGATTATTTATTCGTCCACTTGAAATCGCTGCCCACACCAATATGACAATAATCACTAATCGAAGAATTTATCATTTCGATATTCGCTCCGATGAATTCACCGGCAAAGCCGATGAAGATTTGGTTTACACCGTCCGATTCTTTTATCCACAAATTGGCCAACCATTGCCAATGCCTCCTCAATTAGCGGTTCCGAATGTCGCGGCTAAACCTCGCAAAGAAAAATCATCCGCCTCCTCCGCCCCATCATCAAGTGGCGATTTAAGTGGAGTAATTCATACGCCGATCCCAAAAACTCGTGTTGATGAAAAATTACCCGGAATAATTGATAGAAATCCAGAAAATTCAAATTTAAATTTTGATTACAGATTTTCAGGAGAGTCTGATAATATTATGCCACTCAAAGTTTATGACGATGGCAACGAAACTCATTTCCAATTCGCTAATGATAATTTGGTAATTCCAACCATAAGCGTTGTGGATGCAAACGGCAAAGAAACTCCCGTCTCTTATACCATCAGAGATCGCTATGTGGTTATCCCTATCATTGCTCGTCAATTTACCCTGAGACTTTCTGAGAGCATGTTATGCATCTATAATTCTAAAGCATTAACGTTTTAATTTATTGTCGCTCGGGCAAATTAATTGGAGCCATTCGCATCATTTTATATTTTTATAAATTGTGCCTTCAAACGATGCTTTTTATTGAAATTGACATAAATTAATTTTTCTTCGATACAGATTTAAACTTGTATAAAAATATCCAAATTAAATTTTGCTATAAATCTTAATTTTCAAGCGATGTTTTTTTGAAAATGGCCTGAGTGCGGTAAATAACAAGTCGGGAAAGATTGTTTTTACCGCACCCAACACGCATTTGCGGGTTTGCGTTGGCAGTTTGTAAAATTATATTTTACGAGATAAAATATAATTATACTAATCTAAGACTCAATAAAATTTTAAAGCACTTTAATAATTAAAAATTTATGTTGTCATTTTGAGAATCAATTTTGCGGATTTTATAAATTTATTTTTTTGAAATAGAACCGCGTAGATCTCGCGACAATTTTTATAAATTTTTTTAAAAACAAAATTCCAAAAAATATTAACATAAACTTCATTTTTTTTAAAAAAATTAATTTTTTTGTAAAATAATTTTAGATTAAAATTTCAATTGGAACGTGATCAGAAGGAGAGTCCTCTAAACGAAAATCACGATAAATTTTAGCATTTTTTAAAGAAGATTTTAAATCTGGGGTTATCCAAATGTGATCAAGCCTGCGTCCGCGATCAGACTGCAACGGATCCTTGGCTCTGTAGCTCCACCAGCTATATAATTTTAAATCTTCGCCTACCAAAAAACGATGAGTGTCAACAAAATCTAAAGATTTTTGCAATTTTTCTAATTTTTCAACTTCGATTGGGGTATGCGAAACTACTTTTAATAATTGCTTATGCGACCATACATCTTGTGGCTTAGGAGCAATATTAAAATCTCCTAAAATAATTGTTTTTGGTTGAGAATTTTTTATAAAATATTCACTCATCCAATCAACAAATTTTAATTTATGATCAAATTTATTATTCAACGCCACGTCAGGAATATCGCCACCCGCCGGCACATAAAAATTATGTAGATTTATTTCACCAATTGGAGCTTTAATTTGAGCAAAAATATGGCGCTTATGTCCATAATTTAAAATATCGATTTTTTCAACTTTTTTAATTGGATATTTTGAAAAAATTGCAACGCCATTATATGATTTTTCGCCATCAAATTCAATATAATCAAAACCTAAAGAACGCACTTCCGCCAAAGGAAAATCATCATTCGAGACCTTAATTTCTTGCAAACAAATTATGTCGGGAGAATTATTGTCGATGAATTTTCTTAATAAAGACAAACGCAAGCGTAGAGAATTTATATTCCACGAAACTATTTTCATTATTCAAACTCATAAGTGACTATTACTGAAGAGCGAATAGTTTCTTCGCCAGCTTGAATTTGTAGATTTTTGGACTCATTCTTATCGCTTACAGCCATGGCACTTCTGGCATAAAGCGGTTGAAAGCCATTATTATCATCTTCGGCAAATTTTACGATTCTTTTTAATTTAACATTTAAGGCATTTGCGGTTGATTGCGCTTGAACTTTGGCATTTAAAATTGCTTGCATTCTTGCTTGATATTTTATTTTTTCCATCGAATCAATTACGAAGGTAAGCCCTCCGACCTCTTCAATTCCAAGCGAAGAAAGTTCGTTCAATATCTCCGAAGCTTTAGCGATATCGCGAATTTTTACCGAAAAAGTTTGGTTGGAAACAAAACCTTTTAAAGTATTTTTTGAATCCGAACAAACGCCCTCAAAGCATTGCGGAGAGTTGTCATATTCTGGATAGGTAGAATAGTTGACGGTTTTGATATCTTTTTTAGCGACGGCTTTTTTGTCGAGAATTTGCAAAGCTAAATTTGATATTTCTATCATTTTTTGCTGAGCATCCTTGGCTTCTTTTTGCATTTTTTTTACCGAAAAAACAAAATTCGCAACATCTGGGATAGCCTTGATTTCAGCACTTCCGCGCCCAATAATAACCTTCTGGGAAACGTTATTATTTTCTTTCATTCTCCAGTCTAAAACTAAAGAAATGGCAAATAAAATTGCGAAAATAATAACCACCACCAAACTAATTTTGATGAGATTTCTTAAAACTTTATCGAAAAGCAACATGGAATTTATTGTTTAAATTATTTTTTTTAAAACTAATTTAAAAAAAATTCAAAGCACTATTTTTTTAAGAAATTTTTAAAGCACTTCAAAAATTGCATCAACCTCAACCGCAACTCCAAATGGAAGCGAACCCGATCCAACCGCTGCTCGAGCGTGCTTACCAGCATCACCAAAAACTTCAGCAATTAAATCAGAGGCGCCATTGGCAACCGCTGGGTGATCTTTAAAATTAGCACCACCATTAACAAAAACTCCAAGCTTTACGCATTTAGCAACCTTATCAAGATCACCTTTGCACGCCAATTTTAATTGAGCGATAATATTTATAGCACATAGGCGCGCCGCTTTCTTAGCCTCTTCAATCGAAACCTCGATATCGACTTTTCCGATCGCTTGCAATTTACCATTTTCCATCGGCAATTGTCCTGAAATAAAAACCAAATTACCGGTTCTTACAAAGCCAACATAATTGGCAACAGGCGCCGAAGGAGTAGGGAGCGCAATTCCCATTTCATTTATTTTTTTTTCGTAGTTTGACATATTAATTAATTTTGAATTGGAAGTATTTTATTTGAAAGTTTTGCTAAACGAATGGTGAAAGCTTCTTTAGATACTTGGAATTTTTTCGATAAATAATCTAACCAAAGAAGATCAATATCAATTTTACCCTCAACTAATTTAACTATTTCCGTCAATTGAGCCAACTCTATAATAGCTCCTTCGGGCATAAGAATTTGTGCGGCCCTTTCGTTAGCCTCAGCTTCTTCCTTGTTGGTAATTTTATTATTCTTACGATATAATTTTTTATATTCCATATTATCATCCACACCTTCTCCAATCAAATGTTTATGAAGTTCAAAATGGGCAAGCTCGTGAGCCATGGTAAATCTTTTACGATAATAATGATCAGCCCAACTTATGTTAATTATAAATTTACCATTCTCTTTTTTTAATTCGCCACATATACTTTTTTCAAAATCTAGATAGCTTTTATTTAAAATAATTCCTTCGCTACGAATCTGTTCTTCGATGTTTACGGGAACTTTATTTTTCAAAAGAATGGCTTCGATGTCTTTTAAAATATTTGGATTCATTTTATAAATAATTTTATGTTTAACTTATTATAAATTTAGATGTTATTTATTGTCAATTTTTTTAAATCTCATCTCTTATTTTTTTAAATAATTCTTCATAATGTGCTTCAGCTTCATCATCTCCATCCCCTTCTTCGCCAAGAGAGGGATCCATTGGACGACTTGACATTTTATCAAAAGATTTTTTTGCTTCTTCTCTGACTGTTTCATTACCCAGCCCTCCTTCTTCAAATTCTTTTTTTATCGTTTGGTCAATTTGCGCCTTAACCATAGTTTCAATATGCAAAAATCCGATTATCCCAGCCAACCCAAAAATTATAGCAACAACTCCCAAGAGCATAGAAATCAAATCGAGGCGACCAACTTGGTTAGCGTAAGAAATTGCGTCAGCACTTTGTTTTAGCAATTCTGTGGCTCTATTAAAATCTTCTTTATCATTGATAACCCAAATATTTTTGGCATCGCTAAATTTGGTTAAATCTGCAATTTGTTTTTGGGATAATTTACCTTGTTGAATGACAAAAAAAGGAAGATCATTTTTGTCCATTTTATTATAATCTCCCATGATAAAAATAAACCAGACGGAACAAACAAAAGCTAAGATTACGGAAAAATATTGGAAAAAATTAAAAAGTTTTTTTAACATAAAAGTGATGGATTATAAAAAATTATATTTTTTAGGGTTTTTATCAAAAATATATAACAAAAAATAAAAAGTAAATAATTTTTTGATTTAAAAATACTTTGGAGAATTATTTAAATTAAAAATTTTATTTTGAAATTAAGTTTTAAAATAGAGAATATTGATTTATAATTAAAATAAATACTCTAAACCCCTTTAATCCCTAGCTTTGCAAATAATTCTTGATCTTTTTGGGTTTGTGGATTTTGCGTCGTCAAAAGTTTTTCACCATAAAAAATCGAGTTGGCTCCAGCCAAGAAACACAAAGCTTGAGTTTGCTCATTCATTTCTTCGCGACCCGCCGATAAACGCACTTTTGTTTTCGGCATCATAATCCGAGCCACGGCGATGGTGCGAATAAATTCAAAAGGATCAAGACTCTCGACATTTTCCAGTGGCGTCCCCTTAACTTTTACCAACATATTAATTGGAACTGATTCGGGTTGCTTCGGTAAATTGGCAAGCACGATCAACATTTTGGCGCGATCTTCGCGTTTTTCGCCCATGCCAACAATTCCGCCCGAACACACATTGAGCCCCGCTTCACGCACATTTTTCAAAGTGTTAAGACGATCGGCGAAATTGCGCGTCGAAATAATTTCCGAATAAAATTCCTCGGAAGAATCGATATTGTGATTATAATAATCCAAGCCCGCCTCTTTCAATTTTTTACTTTGTGAATCAGTAAGCATTCCCAGAGTCATGCAGGTTTCCAAGCCGGTTTCTTTGACCGCTTCAACAATTTCGCAAATTTTTTCAACATCGCGATCATGCAAACTGCGCCACGCCGCTCCCATGCAAAACCGAGAAGCTCCAGCTTTTTTAGCATTTTCCGCCGATTCTAAAATTTTATCAATTGGCATCAAAGCTTGCTTCTCTAAACCCGTATCGTAATGAGCTGATTGCGGACAATATTTGCAATTTTCGGGACAGGCTCCGGTTTTAATGCTTAACAAGGTGCTAATTTGCACTTCATTAGGATTATGATTTTGACGATGGAGGGCTGAAGCCTTGAAAATCAAGTCGTTAAACGGCATTGAAAATAATTTTAAAACCTCCTCAACTTGCCAATCTTGCTGAATATTTTGGTCTAAATTTGGGTAATTAAAATCGCAATTATCGACATTTTCTGCGGAAAATTTTTGAATATTTTTCATGATTCAAGATTATTAAATTTATTTGAATAGAAAAATAATAAAGCGGAAATCTAAAAGTTCAAATGAATAAAGACTTAGTAAATTCAACCCTAGAGAAAATTGCTTTCTCTAGGGTTATCATTATTAAAATTATGTGCAAGATCCGCCAGTATAGGTAAGAGTCCAATTTCCGCCACCAGGGCAATTGCAAGCAGTTGGTGCAACGCCCCCACTTTTACAGGTAAGTGTGCACCCTCCAGCAGGAACCATAGTCTGGGTAACTTTTAGGGCAGCTGGAACAAAGCAATTCGATTGAGCACAAGTTGCGCCATTAGCTGTAAAGGTTAAGTTAGGAGCCCCTAAACAGGTCGGAGGAGTCCCTCCAGCAGAAAAATTATATCCAGCAACGCAAGAAAAACTACTGGTGCCAACCCCCATCGTGCCAGTAGAATTAGCAACAGTGCTAGTTGAGCAAACACCCGCTTTCGCAGCATCTTTCTCAATTTTCCATTTTTTGAATAAATAAGTTTCGATGTCAGCTTCTTCAGAACTAGCGAGATCGCGCTCAAAAATTATCAACTCACCCAATCTGCCATTAGCATGATTTGTTGGAGTTGCGGCATTTTTAGCACCGATTATTAATTCATCTGAATTTATTGCACTAGTGCTTCCAGCTTCAGCAGCGGTGTTTGGAACATCATCTACCACTATAGATAAACTTGCGGTAGAACTTCTGCTTAGCCTAATTATGTTAACCTTTCCTGTGGAAGCTTTTTTGGCACCAAAGGCAGCGCCGGTGCTATCAGAAAATTTATAAAATCCGTTAGAATCAATCTCTAATCTATATGGAAAAGTTGCTCCTGCTGCACTTCTTTTTTCAAAAATAAATTGCGTGTTTCCGCTGGCTGGCAGAACAACGGGTTGATAGACCAAGTAAATTGTGTAATCGATTGTTGAATTATCAAATCTATCGGTTAATTTAAAAAAAACTGAACCGTTTAGATTAAGTCCGGGCAAGCCACTAACTTTATTGGAAGAAAAAAACGAGGTTCCAGTTACAGTTAATGTAAGCTTGGCACTTGATCTTGGATTCATATCTTTCAATTGCGTAACCTCGCCTGCATCAACAGCTTGCTTGTTTGCCGCGGTTAATGAACCACCATCGCTAACAGCATCTATCCATAAAACCAAATCTTTAATTCTACCAACTCTCGACCCTTTAGAAGCAGCTCTCGCACCTTTTAAAGCCGCTTCATCAATCATGTCTGAAGCCTGAGAAATTCCGGCGATTAAAACGCCGATTATTAAAATTACTACGGAAATTTCGATGAGAGAGAATCCTTTGCGGTTTTTTCTGAATCTTTGAATTGTTTTGAATATGTTAAGAGTCATTTTTGAAAATAAATTAAGATAAAAAGATTTTGATTTTTATTTTTAGTTTTTAAAATTTTGTTTGCAATTTATTTTGCACATTAATCAATTTAATTTATTTTTTCCAAAAAATATGGGATTTAAAAAGTTTGCCCATTTGATTTTTAGCAACCAATTTAGCAAATCCACTTAAAATTTCTTGTGATAAATGCGGATTTTTTTCAAGAAGAAAATCAACTCTCTGTTGAGCTCCCAAGCTCAACAAAAATTCTTCTTGCGAAATTAAAGAAGAATTTAGTCCAATATTTTTAACAATTTTATCTAGAGCCAAAAAATCAACATGAGCAGTTATGTCGGAATCCGACAGCCCTTCTAAAAATGCAATTTTTTGATGATTTTTTATGGCTTGCAAAGTGTTAGAAAAGTCATATTCGCTATAACCATAATCAAAATTAATTGCCATTCCACCGGCTTTTTTAATGGCTTCGCACAATTTTATCATAAATTCTTGAGCGGTTTTGGAATATTCAAAAACTGCATTTAACGGCGCATTTTGCGTCAAAAAATTTCCCAATTTTTCTTTAACAAAATTCTGAGTTTTAACATTAAATTTTTCAAGAAAAAATTGTGGATTTTTAAAATTTTTTTCATCGTCAAATTTTATTAATCTTTCGCACCAACCATGAGCCGTCTTGACATATTGATCAATGGCAAAGCAATCAAAAAGTTCATTGGAAATAAAAAATATTTCACCATTTTTATACTCTAAAAAATCAGCAAAATTTTTATGCCACTTTATTGTAAAATTTTGTAAATTTTGTTGTTGGATTTTTTGTAAAACCGGATTTATTTCAATAATATGAAATTGTGCTTTACTTAGAAAATCAAGTGCTTGTGGATTGTTTTTTTGAGCTAATTTATTTATGCTTTGCAAAATATCTTTGAACCACGTGCCCTTACCCGCGCCCATTTCTACTAAAGAAATTTTGTTATTGGAGTTAGATGCAATATGAAGGAGATATACGGCCACCAGCTCGCCAAAGATTTGTGAAATTTCGGGGGCAGTTATGAAATCGGCATTTTTACCAATCGGATTTTTAGTTTTATAATATCCTTTTTTATCATCAAATAAAGATTTTTCAATTAATGTTGAAATTTTCATTTGAATCAAGATTTAAGGGCGCCAAGCCAAGAAGTTTTTTAGAAATTTGAGCCCCGCTTCGCCACTTTTTTCTGGATGAAATTGCGCTCCAACAATATTATCTTTAGCAATGATTGAATTGATCTTCGAGCCATAATCGACATAGCCCAAGACGTTATTGTCATTTTGACAAATAAAATGATAAGAGTTGGCAAAATAAAAATTTTCTTCTTCTTTTATATCTTTAAAAATTGGATGTTTCGGCTGTTTTATTTTTAAGGAATTCCAGCCCATATGCGGAATTTTTAAATTTTCATCGCCAATAATTTTTTCAACTTTACCGTTGATAAATCCTAGACCTTGATGTTCACCATTTTCTAAGCCCGAAGAAGCCAAAACCTGCATACCAACGCAAATTCCTAAAAAAGGTTTTTTGTATTTTAAAATTTGATTACGCAATTCGGAAAGAAAGCCGTCAACTGTTTTAAGGCCCTCCATGCAGTCTCCAAAAGCTCCAACCCCGGGCAAAATAAAATAATTGGCGGACTTTAAATCGGCCACTTTATTTGAGATAATTATATCGGATTGGCTGTCAATTTCTTTAATGGCGCTAGAAACGGATTCAACATTTCCAGCTCCATAATCAATAATTATAATTTTCATTAAAAAACCTCGGGTTTATTTAAAATATTTTGGATTTAGCAAAGATTCACTAAATATAATTTCTTCAGGATTTTCTTTATTATTTAATTTAATCTGTTCAATAATTTTTATTTTAGCTTCAACTGCATTTGAACCAAAAGCCACGCCAACAAAAGTATATTTTTTATACTTTGTTAAAAAATCAACATACCAAGTTTTTGAATTTAAGGCTATCATAAAAATTAAAGATATTTTCATTAAAATATCATAATCTCCAAATTTAGAAAAGATGCCGAAACAGAAAAATATTAACAGAAACATTATAAATTCAATCCACATTCGGTGAAATAAAAACCATAATGGATTGAAGAAAAGAGCCTTCCACGAAAAACCATCGTCAACAACAACGATATTCTCGATTTTATTATTTTTATCAAATTTAACTAATGCTCTATAAAGCTTCATTGGCAGAATTTAAGAATTTAAATAAACAAAATTTCATAAATTTTATTTAAAAAAATGTTGCGAAGTTTTTAACAAACAAACGCTGGATTGATTTACGAAATGGCGATTATTGGAGCTTTTTATCTAATCTAACAAAAAATGTAAATTAATTTACACAAATTTATTTTATAAATCTTGGATTTAATATAAAAACTCCAGAACTAGATCACAAATTTAGCGACAAGCTTTAATGTTGTCGCTAAATTAATTTATGCTCCTAGAGATGCTTTGGCTTTTTCAACGATTTTGGCAAAAGCTTCTTTGTCGCGAATCGCTAGATCAGAAAGAACTTTGCGATCAAGATCAATTTTTGCTATTTTCAAACCGTTAATGAATTTTGAATAAACCATTCCGTGCTCTCTAACTCCGGCGTTAATACGCTGAATCCATAAACCACGAAAATCTCTTTTTCTGGCTTTACGATCGCGATATGCATAACGTAATGCTTTTTCAACTTTTTCAATTGCGATTCTAAAGCAGTTTTTGGCACGACCACGATAGCCTTTTGCCATTTTAAGAATTTTTTTGTGACGTGCTCTTTTGGTAACGCCTCTTTTAACTCGACTCATTTTGTTTCCTAGATTAGATTATTTTTCAACATATTTTAAATTACCTTAGCGACTGTAAGGCATTTTGAACTTTAGAATGCTGTGTGCGTGACCTTCGGAAAGAGCAACACCTTTGCGTAAATTTCTAATACGTTTTTGACTTTTTTTGCCGAGATTGTGTCTTTTTCCAGCTTGTTTATGAATAAGCTTTCCGGTTCCAGTAACGCGAAAACGTTTCTTGGCACCGCTATTTGTTTTTACTTTTGGCATAGATTTATAATATTTTTACTTAAGGACAATTAGGCAGAAATTTAATTTCATTTGAACGCCCAAAAACCACGATTGAGTAAGAAGAAAAGTTAATTTCTTTGATGAAATTGCAACTGATTTATTGAAACAAATTCACTTACTCTTGTGGCATTCTAAGTGACAAGAAAAATAAAATCAAGCGATTAAATTTTTGAACATTCGGGATTTGTTTAGGTTTTTAATATTTAAAAAAATCAAGAAATTGATTTTTTAAAAAAATATTTTAATAAATTTTTACTTTGGCTTGAGATTGATGATAATCTAGGCTTTTTTGACCCCTCACGGCTCCCAAATCGCAACTACCGTTGCGATTTTATCGCCCGCTCTCCCTCAAGGGGAGAGCTAGAACCCGTAAGCTTTTCAAGAATTATAATTAAATGCAATAGGGAAATTATAATAATCTCATCGCGGATGTCGCGATTCATTCGCGACGGAGCGATTCAACTTTTTCCTAAATTTGCAAAGCAAATTTAATGCGTAGCAAATACCGCTTCCAATCTTAAATCAGGCGATTGAATTTGAAGGCGAGTCTGCGTAAGCCTACCACTATGTAGGCGCGCAAAGACGAGACCTGATAAATTCGGTCGCATCATTTAAGAGTGGAAGTGGTATTTGGTGGGATCGGTAGGGATTGAACCTACGACCAAGACGTTATGAGCGTCCTGCTCTGACCGCTGAGCTACAATCCCTTCAATTTAAAATGTTAAAAACCACACTCCAAAAAAACTTTAACTCTCAAAATAAATTTAAGTTTTTAGATTTTTTTTGCAACAAAATAATTTTAATTTTCACTATTTTTTGCTTTAGCAACCCCAACTAATGCTGGTCTAATTAATCTATCCGCAATTGAATATCCCGCCTGAATCACTTGCACAACGCTTCCTTCCTTGGCTTCTGATTCAATATTTGCGATTGCCTCATGAAAATTATGATCAAAATCCTGATTGAGCGGATAAATTCTTTTCACCTGATTTTTTTCCAAAACTTTTAACAATTCTTTTTCGGTCATCTCGATCGCAAGTGCATAATTTTTAATCGCTGGATTTTTGGCAATCTCATCTTTTGGAGCGTTTTCGCTTGCCATGAAAAAATTTTCGGCAACGGTAACTAAATCTCCCGCAAAATTAGCAATTGCGAATTTAGCGGTTTTATCATTTTCTTCACGAGCCCTTCTACGAACATTATCTAGCTCTGCTAAAGTTCTCAAAAATTTATCATTTTGTTCTGATATTTTTTGCTCGAGTTCAATAATTTTATTTTTTAATTCACTCTCAATATTAGAAATTTCAATATTCTCATTTTGACTTTCCGGTTTATTTTCTTGATTGTGTTGATTTTGTTGATTTTCTTGCATTATTTTCTCCATAAATTATTTTTTTAGTCCAAATCTAATTTAATAAAAAAAGACTTTCAAGGTTGCATTAAAAAAAAATATTCCTAATTTCTATATTTTGAATTTTTTGTATTTAATTTTTATTTTAATAAAATGTCCGATAAAATTTTTGACCAAGCTAGCTATTTAGTGCCAATGGTTATTGAGCAAACCCCACGTGGAGAAAGATCCTTCGATATTTACTCAAGACTTTTAAAAGAAAGAGTAATTTTTATTTCCGGTCCCGTCAATGATCAAGTGTCTTCTTTAGTGGTGGCACAACTTTTATTTCTTGAATCAGAGGATCCAAAAAAAGATATTTATTTTTATATAAATTCTCCCGGCGGAATAGTGACTTCGGGGCTTGCCATGTATGATACTATGCAATATATTCGTCCCGATGTTAACACCGTTTGTATTGGTCAAGCGGCTTCAATGGGCTCTCTACTTTTGTGCGCTGGTGCTGAAGGTAAAAGATTTTGTTTACCAAATTCAAGAATTATGATTCATCAACCGAGTGGCGGATATCAAGGTCAGGCGACCGATATAGAAATTCACGCTCAAGAAACTTTGGCTTTAAAACGTCGCTTAAATGAAATTTATGCCAAACATACTGGACAAAAAATTAATGTGATTGAAAAATCAATGGAGCGTGATAATTTTATGTCACCGCAAAAGGCACAAGAGTTTGGAATTATTGATCAAGTAATCGAAAAACGTCCCGAGCATTCAAAATAAAATATAAAAACAAAACACTGCTTAAAAAAATAAATTTAATAAATTGAAAAATGGTTAAAAAAAACGACGACGAAAAAGAGTTACATTGTTCATTTTGTGGCAAATCTCAACATGAAGTTAAAAAATTAATCGCTGGTCCAACCGCCTTTATTTGCAATGAATGCATTGAACTTGGCATGGATATTTTAAAACAAGAAGGCAAAAAATCTCCTCTTCATAAAACTAGCGGAGAAAAATCAACTCCCCTAGAAATTACCAAAATTCTTGATGAATATGTGGTTGGTCAAGATTATGCTAAAAAAGTCCTCGCGGTGGCGGTTTACAACCATTATAAGAGAGTTGATAATGTGTTTTTAAGCTCTGATTCAGTTGAAATCTCTAAATCAAATATTTTAATGATTGGACCAACCGGATGCGGAAAAACTCTTTTAGCTCAAACTTTAGCGCGCATTCTCGACGTGCCATTTACAATGGCGGATGCCACTTCTTTAACCGAAGCTGGTTATGTTGGTGATGATGTTGAAAATATTATTTCTCGTCTTTTGCAAGTTGCTAATTACGATATTGAAAAAGCCCAAAGAGGAATTGTTTATATTGATGAAATTGATAAAATTGCCCGTAAAGTTGAAGATAATTCACGTCGCGATATTTCGGGAGAAGGCGTTCAACAAGGTTTGTTAAAAATCATTGAAGGAACGGTGGCGTCGGTTCCAACTCAACCTGGACGCAAATCTTCTCAACAAGAATATGTTCAAATCGACACTAAAAATATTTTATTTATTTGCGCCGGTTCTTTTTCTGGTTTAGAAAAAATCGTTTCAAATCGTGGTGTTGGTTCTTCAATCGGCTTTGGCGCTGATGTAAGAGATAAAGACGACACCACGCGTAAAGATATTTTTAAAGATGTTGAACCTGATGATTTAATTAAATTTGGACTAATTCCTGAAATCGTTGGACGCTTACCAATCATAGCTCCGCTTGATGGATTAACTACTGAAGATTTAAAGCAAATTCTAATTGAGCCAAAAAATTCAATAACTAAACAATATCAAAAACTTTTCAATCTCGATCGAGTTGAGTTGCTTTTTGAAGATGAAGCTATAGACGAAATTTCTAAAAAAGCTATTAGTCGTAAAACTGGTGCCCGTGGCTTAAGAGCTATTGTTGAGAATATACTTATGGATGCCATGTTTGAAATTCCATCGGAAAAAAACATTAAATCAATGCAGGTAACCAAAGATTCTGTTCTTAAAAAAAGTCCTCTTAAAGTTATTAATTTATCAGAAAAAGAGATTGCAGAAAGAGAAAAGAAAAAAGAAATTTCTCTAATTCAAAGCAAAGAAAAAGAGTCTAAAGATAAAAAATAATTACTTATATTATTTTTATTTCTAAAGCGTGAAGACCTTCTTTAAAGCCTTCTTCAAGCACTTTATTAATTTTTCGATGCGCTTCAATTTTCGTGATTTTTTTCAATTCTACCGCGGAAATCTTCACTAAAAAATGCGTTTGGTTATGATGCTCAGGCTTATCGGCCTCAAAATGACCATTATGCAAATGCGAATTATTCACAACCTCTAAAAAATCTGGATTAAAATTTTCTTGAAGTTTTTTAATTATTTTTTCTTTCATTTTTTTAATATAAATTTTTTACACTATTTTAAATTTACTCACATCATTTATAAATTGAAAATGTTTTACACCGTTTTAAATTTTAAATCAGGTGAGTGAATTTGAAGGCGAGTCTGCGTAAACCTAGTAAATCTAGGTGCGCAAAGACG
>JBIIFQ010000101.1:0-4724 GCA_044237235.1 Rickettsiales bacterium | reverse complement strand
CCTTACATTTCAAGCTGATTAAATTTAAATTTTAAGCCATTTTATTTCATTAAATTTTATGAAAACCAACGAAATTCGCCAAAGTTTTTTAGATTATTTCGCTAAAAATAATCATGAAATAATTGCTTCGAGCTCTTTAGTTCCGCATAATGACCCGAGTTTGATGTTCGCCAATGCTGGCATGAATCAATTTAAAAATTATTTTACTGGAATCGAAATTCCAAAATTCAAAAGAGTTGCCACTTCGCAAAAATGTGTGCGCGCTGGCGGAAAACATAACGACCTTGATAATGTAGGATTCACCGCTCGCCATCACACTTTTTTTGAAATGTTAGGCAATTTTTCTTTCGGCGATTATTTCAAAGAGGAAGCAATTTTTTATGCTTGGGAATTTTTAACAAAAGAGCTTGGAATCAATAAAACAAAACTTCTAGCAACTATTTATCACAATGATGATGAAGCTTATAATTTTTGGAAAAAAATAGCCGGCTTGAGCGATGACAAAATTATTCGCATTAGCACCGATGATAATTTCTGGTCGATGGGTGAAACTGGACCGTGCGGTCCGTGCTCAGAAATTTTTTACGATCGTGGCGATAAAATTTTCGGCGGTCCTCCCGGCAGTAAAGACCAAGATGGCGATCGCTTTACCGAAATTTGGAATTTAGTTTTTATGCAATTTGAAAAATCTGCCGATGGCGTAAAAAAAGCTTTGCCAAAACCATGTATCGATACGGGTATGGGCTTAGAGCGGATTGCCTCGGTGATTCAAGGTAAAAATGATAATTATGAAATAGATTTATTCAAAAATATCACCGATCAAATTGAAAAAATGCTATAATTTTTTGTTAAAATTAGGTTTTTAACAGAATTTTATTTTATCATAAAAAGATTATCTTGATTCAAATTTTGACTTATCATCAAATCTATAAACATCGCCCGAAATTCCCATTGTAGTTGAAGGTTTTTGCTTTTGAAGCGGAATTCCAATAACTAAACGACCTCCCCTTAAATTTTCTTCGACTTCGCTTCTCCCATGCACAGCATCGGTATTTTTAACAATCAAAAATTGCACTCCGCGATTATTTATAACAAATTCATGACGATTTTTTTCTGAATTTGTCACCTCTTTAAATCTTAATATTGCCAAATTAGCTTCTTCTTTGGAGATATTGGATCGCGCAAGATCTGGTGGAATCGGTGAATATATAAAATTAGAAACAAAATTTATTTCATCACCCTCTCCGATTATTTTATGAGGGGCTGGATTACCGATTTCATTAACATTTTTAGACCTACAAGTAAAATTCATATTCTTTAAAACTCCATAAGAAGAAGGATATTTTTCTTTAAATTCACTAATTATATCTGGGCTTTCTTTGACCCAAGTTTTAGCATTACTTTGCGAATAAGCATTCACCAAAAGCAACGCTGGAATGAGATTTAAATATTTGTCATAAGGATCCAAAGATATGGAATCTTGATGACCCGAAATTGCACTTATGCTATCTTTATCAACAAGAGCAAAAGTTGGAAAATTTTGTTCATTGTAAAATGGCACCAAGCCAATACCCGCAAACAACGAAGTGGCAATTAAAGTTGGCTGAAAATAAGGATTTTTATCCGATCCATCTAGGTTTGTTTGTCGCTCAAATACAATTGCAATCGATTTAACATTGGGATTATTGTAGGTTTTGTGTAAATTATTGGCGAATTTTTTGAAATCTGAATTTTCTTGATAAAGTTGTTGTAGTTTTTTTTGATGATGATTAATTCTCTGAGAATTTGGAACTATATTTGCAGGACTAATGTTGGAACCTTCATAAATTGCCTCGACAGCTTCAGGTGCGATTGTAAATTGAGTTGATATGTGACGAGATTGAGATAAATATTTTAAAGATACTCTAGAAAGATTTGTTATCATAATTTGTCAATTCAATTAAATTTTTTAATTGAATAAAATTTAGTAATTATATTTTTTATAAATTCAACAAATTTTTTTGGAATTAATTTAGAAAATTAGCAATTATAAAATGAATATGCGAATAACAAATTTAAATAAAATTAATTCTTAATTGAATCCTTAATTCTATCAACTATGTCTATTATAGAAAGATCCATCAAGACTTGAACAGTTTGAGCTACAGCAACTTGCCCGCCCAAAAACCAACTTTTTTTTCTTACCTCAATAGTTCCTATTTTTTCATTAGAATTACCGTCAATTAAATCCACATCAGAGGAAAATGATGATCTACCCGCTCCAAAACCAACCAAAGCTTTCAAAAGATCATTACCTTCTTTGAATTCGGTAATTTTACCAGATATCACTAAGGAATCTTTTATTTTTTTGTTTCTATTTGTAGATTCAAATAAAAGTGAATCCTCTACGAGCTTTAAAATTTTATCTGGAAAATCTTTTTTAGCAATTTCATTAATTTTTTGATTGGGCACTTCGTTAGTAAAATCTTTTATCACAATTGCCTTGTAGGATTTAATATCAATCGGTTTGTTTTGAACAGTTGGACGAATAGAGCTAACAGTTCCACAACTTTGTAGGATAAATAGAGAAATAAAAAAAATAATTTTTAACATAAATAAAACATATAAATTTAAAATTTAATGCAAAAAAATTTTTTATATTACGTTAAATTTTTAATATTAATATCAAATAAATTCTATAAAAAAGCCCCCGAGGCCTAAGGCTTCAGGGGCTTTTAAAATAAAGCTTAGAAAATAATTACATATTTTCAGAAATGTATTTTACAGCATTTCCAACGGTAACAATTTTTTCGGCAGCTTCATCAGGAATTTCAATTCCGAATTCTTCTTCAAAAGCCATAACAAGTTCGACTTGGTCAAGGCTATCAGCACCTAAATCATCGATAAAATTTGCAGATTCAACTACTTTGGATTCTTCAGCTCCCAAATGGTTGATAATAATTTTTTTAACTCTTTCTAAGATCTCATTGTTGTTAGTCATAAAAATAACAAATTGGTTAATAAAATAAGATAATTATCTTTATCAAAATAGCTCTTTTCTAAAAGCTAAGATATCTAAAGCTAATCATCCAAAATTAAATAGCAAACTAAAATTTAATTTACACTTAATTTTAAAAAATAAAAACTATAAAAACTAATCGCTTAGTTCATTATAGCCATGATTTTACTCTGATTATTTCGCCCTTTTAAATCTTGATAAAAAGGCAAAATATTCAAAAATTTATCAATAATTTTATTGTCTTTTTCAACAATTTCAATTTCTTGAATGGGAATTTTATTGACATCAATTTTATTTAAAAGCAAATATTTTTCAGCATCTTCAATACCACCAACTTTATCAACTAAACCCATTTCCAAGGCTTGACGTCCGGTAAAAATTCTACCATCAAAAATAATATTATAAAATTTAGAATTGAGTTTTTCGCCTCTTCTTTCTTTAACGAGTTCAACAAAAAATTTGTAAGAATCATAAATCGATTCATTAATAACTCTATCAACCATTGGTGTTGATTTTTCAAACATTGAGGGACTGCCTTTTAAAGGAGAAGATTTGTAGCTATTAAATTTAACGCCAACTTTATTTGCTAAGACGCTAACATCTGGCGATTCCATTAAAACGCCAATTGAACCTGTGATAGTTCCATTGTGAGCAATCACATAATCTGAAGCCAAAGATGCCATGTAGGCACCCGAAGCTGAAACTGAATCCATCAAAACAACTAATGGTTTTTTAGCTTTAATTTTTAACAAATCTTTGAACAATATTTCACTGCCGACTATTGTGCCACCGGGGCTGTTTAGCCTAACAACAACTGCTAAAATCGATGAATCATTGGCGATTTCTTTTAAAACTTTACTGCGATGATCATTTTCGGCAATAACATCTTCGACTTTAATTAGAGCAACATAATTGCCCATGACATCCGAGCCAACATCAAAAAACATTTTAAAAATCAGGGCAATGGAAAATATCGCAAAGAAAAATGCAATATTTTTCCATTTATGAACCCTGTTTTTAAGATAAATTAATGCTCCTAAATTATCGGAAAAATTCATAAAAATTATGAAGTTTTATCTTTTAATGACTCTAATACATCGCCGGCGATGCTTCCTATAGTAGCACCGCTATTTGACTCTGAATAAAAGTGTGATTCACGTTCGTCAGTTTCAAGTTCTTTGATCGAAAGCAATAATTTGCCACTAATTTTATTGAACATGGTAACTTTAGCTTCGATACGTTCGTTAACTTCGTATTTTTCAGTTTTTTGATTTTGTTTATTATTTGACAAATCAAGGCGTTTAATAATAGCTTTTAAACCAGAATCAAGTTCAACTTCAAGGAAGTCTTTTTTAACTGCAATAACTAAGCAAGAAACCACTGAATTTTCAGTAATTTTATCAAGTTCAGCTTGGAAATTTGGATTATCAATTTGGCGAATTCCTAAAGAAATTCTTTCTTTTTCGTAATTACTTCCAAGGACAATAACTTTGATTTTATCACCCGCTTTATATTTCTTTTGAGCCTCTTCAGTCAAGCCTTGCTCAGAGATATCAGAAACATGAACTAAACCATCAACACCACTATCAAAACCAATAAACAAACCGAATTCAGTGAAGTTTTTAACCACACCTTCAACTACATCACCGACTTTATGTTTTTCAGAAAATGCTTGCCAAGGATTTTGCTCGCATTGTTTCATACCTAGAGAAATGCGGTGATTCTG
>JBIIFQ010000003.1:0-16680 GCA_044237235.1 Rickettsiales bacterium | reverse complement strand
AAATCGGAATCTTTTGCTATTAAATCATTGGGAACATTCTTATCATTGCAACATCTATCATTAAAATCACAATCTGGCTTTGAACTTAAAGGAGCTACCGCTGCTATTGGAGGTGGCGGTCAATCGCAAGGTGGATAAATTTAATTAAACAATAAATTATGCAAAAAACACAAATCAAAAATTCTGAATTAACAAAAGAAAATCCTTTAAAAAAAGAAGAGTCTGAAAAAGAAAAGTCTGAATCGGAAGATGCTTTAATTAAGCCAGAAGATAACACGCGTTATGGCGATTGGGTTAAAAATGGACGAACGATTGATTTTTAGTTTTTATTTAGTTATTTTTGAAATTAAAGCTTCAATTTTAATTAAAAATCTAAAATAAAATGATTAAATTTTTAAAATATTTTTTAACATTTACTCTTATGGCCTTTCTGTCTTCGTGTCTTTTATTTTCTGAGTCGGGATACTATAAAGGAGAGGTCTCTGATCACTTTGACGGTAAAAGATTTTTTAATCCAAATAGCGATGATCCACTCAAAAAAAACTTCATGTCTTATTATAAAGCGAAGGCAAAATATGAAGCCGAAAATGGTAAATCTTTTTGGGTCAAAGACTTAATCGAAGTCAAAAATTATAAACCATTAGAAAAAATTAATAACGATAAAATATCAACAACTTATGTTGGTCATTCAACATTTTTACTACAATTTAATAATTTAAATATTTTAACCGATCCGATTTGGTCAAATCGCGCCAGTCCTGTTAGTTTTTTGGGTCCAAAAAGAGCTAAAAAACCCGGTATAAAACTTGAAGATTTGCCGAAAATCGATATTGTTTTAATTAGTCATTCGCACTACGACCATTTGGATATACCAACTATAAAAAAACTTCGCGATTTTTCCAATCCACAAATTTTTGCAGGGTTAGGAATGTGTCATTATTTAAATAAAATCAAAAACTTGAAAGTCAATTGTCGTGAAATGGATTGGAATCAAAAAAATCAATTTAATGAAAATCTTTCAATTAATTTTTTACGCGCCAAGCATTGGTCCAAAAGAGCTTTCTGGGGCTCAAATGCAACACTTTGGGGAGCTTTTGCACTCGAAACTAAACTTGGCAATATTTATTTTGCTGGCGATACGGGTTATGATTCACATTTTATTGAAGCGGGACAAAAATTTAAAAATTTTAAACTTGCCCTCCTTCCGATTGGCGCTTATAAGCCTCAAGATTTTATGATTCGTCATCATATAAGTCCTGCTCAAGCGGTTTTAGCTCATAAAGAACTTAATGCTGAAAAATCGATCGCCATGCATTTTGAGACTTTTCAATTAGCTTCGGATAACTTTAAGGACCCCGCAGAAGATCTTAAAAAAAATCGCCTCGAGTCTAACTTAGAAAAAGATTTTTTAATTTTGGAAGTCGGAGAAAATAAAGATTTCTAGTATTTTTTTAACTGATATACTTTTTTGGAATGAAGGGGAATTTTAGTCAAGCTAAAAAACTCATAATAAAATATTATTTGGATCCGTTAAGAGAGGATTGATTGTGCCTTAATGTTAGAAATTTTGTTTAGGATTCTTTTAAAAAATAAAAGATTTTTTAGATATTTTGTTCATCTGAAAGCTTTAATTTTTCTTCACCATTTACGTTTTTCTTCAATCTAAATTTTGTAACATTTTTGTTTTCTTTTTCGGGTGATGATAATGTTTTAGATGAATATTTCTCTTCTTGAATTTGGTCATCAATTTGATTGTTTTTAACTTCAAAATTTGGATTTCTTTTGAATTTAAAAATCTTTTTATTATCTGAAGTTGCTGAATTTAGTTTGGCGTTCTGATCAAATGAGTCTTCTGAGTATGGCGGGTTGTAATTTTTTTTAATGGAGTTGTTTGATTTTTTTTCAACCAAAATGATGGTATCTTCTTGGCTTTCCTCGATTGGCAGACTTTCATTATAATCATTATTTTGATCTTTTAAATCAACGATGATGTCATTTTTATTTGAAGACTCGATTTGGATATCATTTTTAAGATTTTTTATTTTCGATTCCGATGGCTCAATATTATTATTTTTGACAGGACTTTGACCAATTTTAAATTTGAATTTCCTAATCTCCGTTTGTTTTGGTAGTGTGTATTTTTGTGGAGTAACAATGGTGGAATATTTAATTTTTTCGTTAGGTTTGCTCACTTCTTTTGGGGAATTGTTGGTTAAAATATTTGGAATCTCAGGCGATTCTTGAGCTAAGGTTTTTTTGCTACCAGATGGTTTAAATTTATATTTTGTAGGTGATTTTGCAGGGATTGCATTTGGTTTGATCAGTTCGTTATTTAATGGAATATTTTGTTCAAAAATTTCAGATTCTTTAATGTTATTTTTCTTAGATATAGCGGGAAGATTTGGGTCTTCTAAAACTCCATATTCGCTTTCTTGTTCAGTCGTTAAATTTTCATTATCTTGATTTTTTAATATATAGTTTTTTGAAAATTTATTTAATCTTGAATTGCTTATTTTGCTTTGATTCGTCAGCAATGGAAGTGGCTCTTCTTCAACGATTGTTGAGTTTTTTAAAACCAAAGGCGATATTTTGGAAACGTAATCGAGAAATGATTCTAAAACACCCTGAGATTGTTGATTTTCTTGGCTTCTAGCCACTAAGAAAGCATCGGCAATTTGACTTTTTAAAACCAGAGTATCCATAGTTTTGATAAGATTACCATTTTCAATAATCATATTTATACAGCCTAAACATTTGGCGGAGGTGGCATGAACTAATGCACTTTCATTTAGTGAGTTTAATAATTGCGCTTTAGCGCCAGCTTTTAAAAGAATTTCAACGATATCTTCTTTACCAGCTAATGATGCTCTCATTAATGGGCTCCAGCCTTCATTATCAACGATATTAACATTGGCTCCATTGTCGATTAAAGTTTTGGTAATTTCAAAATTTCCTTCGCGACAAGCTATATGAAGAGAAGTTGCTCCACCTTTGTTACGTTGATTTATAACCGAAGGACCGGCTTTGCTAAAAAATCTTACACCGTCAATATCATTATTGGCGGTAGCTGACATCAGGGTTGAAATGCCGGCAAACTGCTCAGTTGAGGAGTTGTAGAGGCCTTCGATTTGAGCCCAAATTTTATCACTATACGCAAAAAATAATAGTATTATCACGAGTGATATCACTATTTTTTTTCTAAAAATATCGAACGCAGAGGAGTCTTCGATTTCGATATCGTTAAGTTGCAATTGATTTTGAGTTGTTATGTTTTTTATGCTCATTATTTTTTCAAAAATTATGTCTCAAAATTATAGTATTAAAATTATTAATCAGTAAAAAATTTTACATTGTCTCAAAATAATTTTTTGATCAAAATATGTCCTAAATTTAAGACTTAAATTTATTACTTCCAGCGATTATTTAAATCATTGATAAAATATTTTTGTTGAGGGTTGTAATTTTTTTCAATCCAAGTTTTGGCGCCATTTTTTAAAAGATATTGCACAACCAATTCTTTCTTATGGCGATAGGCGATTGATAAGGCGGTAAAGCCATCATTATCCATGTCATTTATACTTACATTGTTCTTGATTAACAAGTCTACTGCGGGTAAAAAACCAACCCTTGAAGCGTGCATTAAATAAGTTCTGCCAAAGGCATCTTTATAATACAAATCTGCTTTATTTTTTGCTAATAGCTCTAAAGCTTGAAAATCAACCAATTCAATTGCGATTGAAACTGGATTGTGACCAAGTCTATTTGGTAAATTTGGATCGGCACCTTTAGCTAAAATCGAGGAAATTACCGAATATTTTTTTAAAAAAATCGCATAAGTTAAAATAGTGTCACCTTGATCATTTGTAATGTTCGGATTTAAAACATATTTAAAAGCTTCATTAAAATAAGAAATGCTTCCCATCGATATTGCTGAAAACATTATGTCGATATATTCTTTTGGAGTATATACAAATGGAATATGAAAATTATCTACGGTTCGGCTTCGATTTAAAATTGGTAGAGGTGGCAATTCTTCGAGTGCAAAGGGTGCCAATTCTTTTCTTTTGGGAATAATTTTTTCTTCACTTTCAAGATCTTCATTTTCAGAATCCTCTTGGGCAATTAAATCTTTTAAATAAAATTTTTTTAATTCTTCAAATTTTTGTAATTTTTCTTGTTGTTTTTTTTCGTTAAGAGTTATTTTTTCTTTCTCTTCCAGCTCCATTCTTAAAGATTTTTTCTTGTTTTTTGTTGTGCTTTTTTTGCTATCCTTCGCTACAAAATTTTCTTCATTTTCTTCTGAAATATCTTCTAAATTACCTGCTTTTTTATTTTTAGTTTTTGGTATTTTTTTTGTCTTTTTTTTATTCAAATTTTTTTTAATGTTTTTACTTTCGGGCTCAATATTTTTAACTGACTCAGATTTTTTTGAATCATTTGATAATTCTGGATTATTGGCTTTTTTATTTTTTGAATCTTCAAGAATTTTTCCTTCGCGTTTGGCGATTATATCGATTAAATTTTGTGGAACCCCTCCCCTTTTTTCTAATTTTTCCGAAGTATTGTCGAGACCAAGCGATTCAAGATCGACATTGCCAACTTTATCTTGAATTAATTTTTGTATTTCGGCTGGGCTTGGAATGTATTGAGCTAGGGCTTCTTCGGCATTAAAAAATATTAAAAATGTAAAGGAAATTTTTAAAAATTTTATCATTGAAATTATTTTATAAATCAAAAATTGTTAATATTATTCAACCGGATCAAATCCCGATTTTTTCGAAAGCGGATGGCATTTTAAAATTCTTAAAAAACCTTTGTAAATTCCTTTTATTAAGCCTTTTTTTTCAATCGCTTCGATCATGTAATTTGAGCATGAGGGAGCAAATCGACAATTATAAGATCCTAAAAAAAAAGTTAGAAATCTTTGATAAAATTTTATCAAATAAATTGCTAATTTTTTTAATATTTTAATTATGAAATTAAATTTAGCCACTCTTCCTCATTTAAAATTTTTATTCCAAACTCTTGAGCCTTTTTTAATTTAGAGCCTGAATCTTCTCCAGCAACTACGTAATCGGTTTTACTTGAAACCGCTCCCAAAACTTTCATCGCTAAATCTTCGGCGATTTTTTTGGCTTCAGCTCGACTCATTTTTTGTAAACTACCGGTGAAAACTATTGATTTTCCTGCCAATGGCGAATTATTTATTTTCGGTTTTACCAGATTAATATTTAAATGAATTAATAAATCTTCGATCATTTTTAAATTTTTTTCATCACGAAAAAAATCTAAAATTGCTTGAGCCATTTTGTCGCCAATGCCATCAATGGAAATAAACTCAAAATATTCTGAAAATTCAGGTAAAGAATTATTTTTTTCCAAATCTAAATCAGAAAATTTAGCAAATTTTTTAAAGAAATTTATAAAATTTTCAGAATTTAAAAAATGATTGGCGAGAGTTTTTGCTGTAGTTTCGCCAACGTGACGAATACCAATCGCATAAATGAATTTATCTAAATCAATTTGCCGTTTTTGATTGATGGCAAAAAATAAATTTTCGACCGATTTTTCGCCCCAACCATTTTTTGAAATTAAGGGTTCGAGGCTTGATTTTTCTCGGTTTTCAAGAGTGAAAATATCGGCAAAAGAACGGATACGATTTTCTTTAAAAAAATTTTCAATTTGTTTTTTGCCAAGACCTGAAATATCAAAAGCGTCTTTCGAAACGAAGTGCTTAAGAGTTTCGAGCAATTGAGCTTCGCAATTTAAGCCACCGCTACAACGAAGCACAACATCTTCATTATTTTTTATAATTTTTGCTGAACAAATTGGGCAAAATTGTGGGAATTCAAAATGCTTTTCCTCGCCATTTCTTTTGCTTAAATCAACTTCTAAAACTTGCGGAATTACATCGCCTGCCCTTTGTACCGCAACCACATCGCCAATACGAATATCTTTGCGTAAAATTTCATCTTGATTGTGAAGGGTTGCGCGAGAAACGACAACTCCGCCGATATTAATACTTTCGAGAATGGCGACGGGAGTAAGCGCTCCAGTTCTACCAATTTGGATAATAATGTCTTTAATTTTAGTTTTAGCTTTCATTGACGGAAATTTATGAGCTATTGCAAATCGTGGACTGCGAGCGATAAATCCTAAACGATCTTGAAGATTAAAATCATTAACTTTGTAAACCATGCCGTCCAAATCATAATCTAACTCAAAGCGGTTATCGACTATTGATTGATAATGCTTCATCAGCTCTTCAATATTTTTGCATAATTTAGAATTTGGCTCGGTTAAAAAACCTAATTCTTGTAATTTTTTATGTAATTGTTGTTGTGATTCGCAAATAAAATCATCAGAAAATTCGCCTAAAGAATAAGTGAAATAACTTAAATTTCTGTGGGCGGTAATTTGTGGATCGAGTTGACGTAAAGACCCAGCTGAAGCGTTGCGCGGGTTAGCAAAAATTTTTTCAGATTTTTGTTCTTGAGTTTTATTTAAATTAAAAAAATCCTTTTTTCCCATGTAAATTTCACCACGAACTTCTAGAATTTTTGGCGGATTTGCGCTTGTCAAAATTTGTGGAAAATTTTTAATCATTTTAACATTCGCCGTCACATCCTCGCCTTCAAAGCCATCGCCTCGAGTTGCGCAATATTTTAAAATTCCATTTTCGTAACGAGCGCTAAAAGATAAACCGTCAATTTTGGTTTCACTAAAAAAAGTTAAATTATTTTTTGATAATTTTGTTGAAATATTTGATGAGAATAAATCGGTTTGAGGGTTTGATTTACCATGATCTTCTACAATTTTTTCAAGACCAAGAAAACGTTCAATTTTTTCAATAAAATCAATAATATTCTCTTCACTAAAGCCATTTGCCAATGAAAGCATTGGCTTGGAATGCTTGATTTTATTGAAGATATCGAGAGATTTGGCTCCAACTTTTTCTTCTTCGACGGAAAAAAAATGCGGATAATTTTTTTGATATTCTGCTAATTTTTTTCGTAATTCATCATATTCAGCGTCAGAAATTATGGGATTATCATTGCCGTGATAAGCCTCATCATGCTTGGATATTTCTGCCTTTAATTGCGAAATTTCATCTAAAATTTTTGACATAAATTAAACTAAATTATCATCATTAACATTATTCAAATTCATAACATTTTTTAATAAATCGAAATCATAAAAATAATCTTCATGAATGGCGTGAATCAATATTTCATCATCTTCGGTGGCGATGGTAAATAATCCTGCGGTCATATTAAAACTTGAAATTAATAAAGCGGGATTAAAGCGATAATTATCCAAAAATTTTACACGATGAATGGTTGGGTGAAGTGATTTGCGGTTAATTGCTAAATCAAGAATTAAATTCATCGATTTAAAAAAATTTTTAAAATATATTCCAACAAAATGACGATAAAATCCCAAACTTAGATAGAGTAATTCACTTTTGTTATTTATAAGTTTTAATTGATAAGAAATAACGGAAATTATAATCGAAGAAATAATGCCGAATATGAGAAATGGTATTGAAAAATCATGTCCAACGAACATGAAAACGAACCATAAAGTTAATAAAAATAAAAATAGGTTGAAAATATTTAACATTGCTCTTTAATAACAATTTCGATTTTAATTTATAACACCATATTTCAATTTTTTTTTAAAAAAACAATGAAAAAAATTTTAATTGTTCAAGCGGTTTTTTATGAACATATTTCAAAAATGCTTTTGGATGGCGCGATTAACGAAATAGTTAAAAATAATTTTGAATATGAAGTCTTAACTTTAAAGGGCGCTCTAGAAATTCCTTGTGCAATTTCAATCGCCAAAGAGACGCAAAAATATGTTGGATTTATCGCTCTTGGTTGCGTGATTCGCGGTGAAACAACTCATTACGAAACCGTGTGCCAAGAGAGTGCGCGGGGCTTAAATGATTTGGCAATAAATCATCAATTAGCAATTGGCAATGGCATAATCACCGTTGAAAATGAAGAGCAAGCTTTGGAAAGAGCTAACATGCAAAAACTCGACAAAGGTGGCTTTGCCGTCCAAGCTTGTTTAAGTATTATTTCAATTAAAGAAAAATTTAAAAACTTATGAAAAAAATCTATCTAATTTTAATAATTATGTCCCTCACCTCTTGCATGATCGGCTCTGGAGAAAATTCTTCAATCGAGGCCAATAATGATAAATTTCCATTGCTTACGGGCATTAATTTGGAAGGAAAAAAGTTTGAGTTACCGCAAGATTTTGACGGTGAATTTAAGCTTGTCTCCATTGGCTTTGAAAGAGAGCATCAAGAAGCAATTAATACTTGGATTAAAGTTGCCGATGAAATTACCAAAAATAATTTAAAAATTAGATTTTATGAAGTGCCTTTGATTTATGAATTGGGCGGATTTTCGAGAGCTTGGGTTAATAATGGCATGCGTCTTGGTATTCAAGATAAAATTGCGCGCGAAAGAACAATAACAGTTTACACTAATCGTGATAAATTTTTTGAAATTATGAATATGAAAGGCGATAAAATTTATACTTTATTGCTTGATAAGGATGGTAAAATTTTATGGCGTGCCGAAGGTTTGGCGAATCAAAAAAACATTGAATCATTACAAAAAATTCTGAAAAAAATTAAATAAAATTAGTTTTTTCTTCAATTTTTTTAACCTTGCCAATCATTGCGGTGGTTGGCTTCGAGCTAAAAATTTGTTGAGCAATTTTGGTGATATCTTTTTTAGTGATATGTTTAAATTTATCAACAATATCTTCATCGCTATAAACTTTATTAAACAACAAAATATCCGATCCCAGCCTTTGCATTCTTGAGCTCGTGCTCTCTTTTGCCATTTTTAAACTAGCACAAAATTGAGTTTTAACTCGCGCGAGTTCTACATCTTCAATTTTATCGCAGATTTTTTTGACTTCGTCGGCAATTGAATTAATCATTTCTTCGCATTTATCGGGCGTGGTTCCGCCATAAATTCCAAATAAACCAGAATCATTAAAGCAACTATTGAAGGCATAAATTGAATAAGCCAAACCGCGATTTTCGCGAATTTCTTGGAACAGTCGCGAAGACATTCCGCCCCCTAAAATCATCGCTAAAATTTGAGCTTCATAATATTTTTTACCGTGATTAGAAACGCCTTCAAAACCAATTAAATAATTAACTTGTTCCAGTTTTTTTTCTTTTTTAAAAAACCCGCCACAATATTGAGATTTCTCGATCGGTGCCACTTCTTTATCGGATAATTTAGTGAAATATTTTTTAACCCATTTATTTAAATCTTCTTGCTTGATGTTGCCCGAAGCACTTACCACCATATTTTTATAACTATAATGCTTATCAATATATTTTAAAAAATCATTGCGAGAAAAATTTTTAATATTTTTTTCTATGCCTAGTATAGAGCGACCTAAAGCCTGATTTGGAAAAGCGGTTTCTTGAAAATAATCGAAAATAATATCGTCGGGAGTGTCGATTGTCATCGCTAATTCTTGTAAAATCACCTCACTTTCTTTTTTGATTTCTTGCTTATCGAACAAAGAATTTTGTAAAATATCGGCAAGAAATTCAACGGCAAATTCACTATATTCTTTTAAAACTTTAACATAATAAACGGTTTTTTCGCGCGAGGTGAAAGCGTTGATATAACCCCCTATTCCCTCAAATTCTTCGGCAATTTGTTTGGCGCTTCTTTTTGTTGTGCCTTTGAAAGCCATATGTTCAAGAAAATGCGAAATCCCATTAATTTTAATATCTTCATTACAACTTCCGGTTTTAACAAAAACCCCAATCGAAACCGTTTCCACATCTTTCATTTCATCGGTAGCAATTCTTAAGCCGTTTTTTAAAGTTGTAATTTGAGGTTTTGACATAATCAGTTTTTAAATATATTGTTAAGATTCAAACATATTACATTTTGATTTTTTAATATAAAAAGCTTTTTTCATGAACAAGCCTCCAATTTTATCTTTACGCAATATCACAATTTCTTTTGCCAAAAAAATTCTTTTTGAAAATTTACATTTAAATCTTTTTCCAAATGATCGCGTTTGCTTGATTGGCAAGAATGGCGTCGGTAAATCGACATTAATGAACTCGATTGCCGGAGTTTTTGAATTTGATTCGGGCGAACGTTGGGTGGCACCAAATTCAGTTTTGGGATATTTAACTCAAAGTGAAAAAATTCGAGAAAATGTTAAAGTGAGTGATTACATAAAAGAAGGTATCGAGATAGATGAGCGTAAGGAATATTTGATTGATATTGTGTGTGAAAATTTAAAAATTGATAAAGAGCGTCTTACTAGCGAGCTCTCGGGCGGTCAAAAAAGACGAGTAAATTTAGCAAAATCTTTGGTGATTCAGCCCGATATTTTATTGCTTGACGAGCCGACAAATCACCTTGATTTAGAAATTATCGAATGGCTTGAGATTTACTTAAAAGACTTTCCGGGAGCTTTGATAATAATTTCTCACGATCGTAAATTTTTAGAAAAAGTTTCAAATAAAGTTTTTTGGATTCGTTCGGGAAATATTAAAATCAATAATAATGGTTATAAAAATTTTGACGAATGGTCGCAAAATATTATTGATCACGAAAGTCGTGAAGTCGAAAATTTGCAAAAAAAAGTTAATCTTGAAAGCGGTTGGCTTCAAACAGGAGTAACAGGCAGACGCAAACGCAATATTGGTCGTTTGCATCATCTTTTAGAATTAAAATCTAAACTCGAAGCCCAACAAAAAATTGTTTTTGCTAATCAAAATAAAATGAAAATTGAGGTGCAAAAACTCGATGAAGATTCTCCGCAAGTAATCATGAGTTTCAACAATGTTTCTTATAAAATTGATGAAGAAAATTTGTTAATTTCCAATTTTAATTATAAAATTTTACGCGGTGAACGCATTGGTATTATTGGTCGCAACGGCGTTGGTAAATCAACACTTTTAAAAATGATGATTGGTGAAATTTCGCCAAATCAAGGCACGGTAAAAATGGCACGAAATATTGATTTTGCTTATTTTGATCAATCACGAAGCGCGATTAGACCAACTTCAACTATTCAAGAAATTTTGTGCGAAAATGGTTCCGATCACGTCCAATTGGCAAATGGCAAAACCAAACATATTTGCGGTTATTTGCGTGATTTTTTATTCGATCCAAAAGAAACGCAAACCATTGCTGGAACACTGTCGGGCGGGCAACAAAATCGTTTGTTGTTGGCGAAAACTTTAGCCAATCCGGGAAATTTTTTAATTCTCGATGAGCCGACCAACGATCTCGACATGGATTCGCTCGATATTTTAGAAGATTATTTAGAGAAATATCAAGGAACTTTGGTGGTGGTTTCGCATGATCGTGATTTTTTGGATAATGTTGCGACCACGATTTTAGGCTTTGAAGGCGATGGAGTTATTAATTATAATATGGGCGGTTATAGCGATTATATTGCTCAATATCCAAATAAAAATCAGTTAAATTTAAATCAAAAAAATTTAAAAAATATTGAGGATAAAACTACTAAAGCAAGTGATTTAGAAGCTTCGAAAACTCAAAAAAATTCAATAAAAATTAGCAATAAAATAAAAACCGAACATGCCAAAATTCCACAAAAAATTGCCGAAATTCAAAAGAAAATTGCTGAGTTAAATGCTGAATTTGAAGATGGCGAAGACCGCAATCCATCAAATTTAGCTTTGATAAATATGGAAATCGCTAATCATCAATATGAGTTAGAGAAGCTAGAAGAGAGATGGCTTGAATTAGAATATTTAATTATGGAAAATTAAAAAAACCATCGGGCTCTAATTTTTATTATTTGGTGATTCGATGTTTTTATTTTTAAGATTATCTTGCGATTGTTCATTTATATTTTTTTCTTCAGAATTTTCTTGAAATTTATTTGGTTCTTGTGGTTGATTTTCATTTGATTTTTTATTTTCAACATTGACTTGCGAATCTTCTTTAGAATCTTTATCAACATCGTCACTTTGTTCTTCATTTCCAATAATTTGTTTCAATTTAACCGCAAAACATGGAACATAAATTTTTTGTAAAAAAACTTTTTTAGATTTGAATAATTTAACCGAATTTTTGTCGGCAACATTACATATTCCTTCGTAAGCTTCTAACGCATCATCTTTTTTTAAAAGCATACAATTTTTGTTATTAATTTCAGCTTCAATTGATTTTATATCATTTTTTAAATAAAAATTTTGGACGTTTTTGTAAATTTCTTCAGTAGCACATGCAACCGCTCCACGCTCGGGTGCAACAATATAAATCGCTTGAGCTTTTTTGGCAAATCCCGAATATTCATCAGAAAAAAGAATGCTCATGAATTTAGCAAAAAAATAAGTAAAAATTATGGTAAATATTATTTTGAACACAAATTATGAATTATATTTTAAGAGACTCTTGAAAGTAAAAAATTAATAATCTTTGAGCGAGTTTTTCATCAGCACTTTTTGGATTAATTAATTGCAAATCTTTTATGATTTGGAAGTCACAATTCTTGCTAAAATAACCGAAATCATCGTAACATTTATCGTGATTTTTACACGCCAAATCAACCGCATCAAGAGCTATTGGATTCATGCCTTTAGACGGATATAGAGGTCCGCAATAATTGCCATAAACCGGAAAAGATAATTCAGTTTTTTGCGTAATTTTTTTATTGCCCGAACAGCTAGACATTAAAACCACAACAAACAAAAAGATAAAAGTTTTTTTCATAAAAAAAATTAATTTTTATAATCTTGATAAAAATTATATTTAAAATCAATAAATTTTAATTTTGTTTATTGAGATATTTTATCAAACTATCTTTTTTTAAAATCGTTATAGAATTTTTATTTGTGGCAATTTCTCCATCTTTTTTAAGTTTATTTAATATTCTTGAAAAAGTTTCTGGCTTAATATTTAAGTAAGAAGCGATGACCGATTTGCTATAAGTCAAATTTAGTTCCATAGGATTTTTTGAGTTTTCCGACTCAAGCGAGAGAATGAATTGAGTCACTCTTTGCTTGGCGTTGTTAATTTTTATATGCGATAATAAGGTGAATATTTTTTTATTACGCGCAGAAATTTCTTTTAACAAATTTAAGCAAAAAATTTGATTATCATTGACGAGACCGCGGATTAATTTAATTGGAATTAGCATGATTAAACTATCTTCGTTCGAAACTGCACTAAAAATATAATTTTTAGAAAAAACATCGCCGATTATTTCTCTTTTTTTAATGAATTGAAGAGTATTTTGGTTTCCATCTGAAGTATTTTCAAATAGAATTGCTGAACCTTTTACAATTATATAAAAATATTTTACCTCCTCATCCTTAAAAAATAGTTTGCTATTTTTCTTGATGTTAAAAAAGCTCGAGAGAGCTAGAATATTCTCGATAGTTTCGGTTGAAATATTATCAAAAATAGGATGTTTTTTTATAAATTCTAAACGATTATTGGTGTGATTATTCATATTTTTTTAGATAAAATTAAATTTTCTTGATCTAGATCAAACACATTTAAATTTTTACAATTAAAGTGATTGACGGGTTTAATTGATTTATTAAATTTAAAATTACCTATTTTGCAGTTTAGCCCTTTAAATTATTATTTCAACAGTAAAAAAATATTTTATGAATTAATTTATATTTTATCGGCTTCTAAGCGCGGTTTAGAAAAATCTTTAAATCTTTATTGCGCAAAAAAATAGTTGTTATTGTAATCAATTAACAATTGTAAAATCATGAAAAAAGCTTTAATAACCGGAGTTAGTGGACAAGATGGCTCTTATCTTGCTGAGCTTTTATTATCAAAAGATTATCAAGTATTTGGGGCATTTAATCGCGATTCAAAAAATTTAAAAAATATTGAGCATTTGCTTGATAAAATTGAGTTAGTTGAATATCAATTAAATGATGAAAAACTTGCCGAAAATTTGATTAAAAAAATTCAACCTGATGAGTGTTATCACTTGGCAGGCTCTAGCTTTGTCGATTATAGCAAAGACAATCAAGATTTGATCTTAAATAACAATTTAAATAGCACTAATTTTTTGCTTGAAGCGATTAAAAATTTTGCACCAAATTGTCGATTTTTTTTAGCAGGATCAAGTGAAATGTTTGGTTTATCGAATGAGTCCCCGCAAAGCGAGAATAGTTTTTTCAACCCGCAAAATATTTACGGAATTTCTAAATTAAAAGCTTTTGATTCGGTGAAAAATTATCGTCAAAATTATAAAATTTTTGCTTGTTGTGGAATTCTCTACAACCACGAATCGCCTCGACGCAATCCAATTTTTTTAACGCGTAAAATTTCGCAAAGTGTAGCAAAAATTCACCTTGGAATCGCTCAAGAAATTGAACTCGGAGACATTGAATCGATGCGAGATTTTGGTTATGCCAAAGATTATGTTGAAGCAATATTTTTGATGCTTCAAAATTCGCAAGCGGTTGATTATGTAATCTCCAGCGGTAATATTTATCGCATCAAAGATATTTTAAAAATTGCTTTTGAATACGTCAATCTTGATTATAAAAACTTTTTAAAAATCAATCCTGATTTTATTCGTCCTTCGCCAAAGATTCAATTATTTGGTGATAATTCGAAAATAAAAAGAGATTTAAATTGGCAACCTAAAGCTGAAATTAAAAAAATAATTTACGAAATGATTGAAAATGACATTGTTTTGATAAAATCACAAAATAAAATCAATTAATCTAATCAAAAAAATTATAATTTATATTTATGTCTGACATTATTCCTTTTGATCAACGTGATGGATTTATTTGGCAAAACGGCTCTTTCGTTGAGTGGAAAGACGCCACGGTCCATGTTCTAAATCACGGTTTACATTATGCTTCTTGCGTTTTTGAAGGCGAAAGAATTTATAATAAAAAAATTTTTAAATGCACTGAACACAGTGCGAGGCTTCACGCTTCAGCCAAGATGCTTGATTTTGAAGTCCCTTATTCAATTGAAGAATTAAATAAAGTTAAAAATGAATTAGTTATTAAGCAAAATATTGTTGACGGCTACATGCGCGCCTTCGCTTGGCGTGGTTCTGAAAAAATGGCAATCTCGGCACAAAATAATAAAATTCATGTTGCGGTAGCCTGTTGGCCTTGGCCTCCATATTACTCCGACGAGGCACGCAAAGCTGGTTTGAAATTACGCTTTGCTAAATATCGTCGCCCTTCCCCCGAATGCGCACCAATCGCTTCTAAGGCGGCAGGACTTTACATGATTTGCACAATTTCCAAACATGAAGCAGAAAGAGAGGGCTATAATGATGCTTTGATGCTTGATTATCGTGGTTTCTTGGCAGAAGCAACGGGAGCCAATTTATTTTTAATTATGAAAAATGGCGAATTACATACGCCAAAACCTGATTGTTTTTTAAATGGCATTACGCGTCAAACCGTAATTGAGCTTGCCAAAAAAAGAAATATTAAAGTGGTCGAAAGACATATTATGCCTGAAGAATTAAATGATGCGATCGATGCTTTTTTAACAGGAAGCGCGGCGGAATTAACGCGAATTGGCTCAATTGAAGATATAAAATATAACAATGCCAGCCAAATGACGCTTGATTTGATGCAAGATTATCATAATTTAGTTCGCGGTTTATGATAAAAAAAATCTTAAACATTTTATGCTTAATAATTTTTTTGTGTTGTTGTGTCTTTTTTTATGAAGTTGCAACATCACAACAAACCCACGCCCAAAGCGGTGCCATTCGCGTTAAATCTCATTTAGTTTTCGATAAAAGTTTCTCCGGCAAAGGCTTCGCTCTTGATGGCGACTCGATTAAAGTTGGTAAAAAAGAAGTGCGTTTATTTGGGCTCGACGCCCCCGAATATAAACAACAATGCCTTGATCAAAATAATCAAGAATATTCTTGCGGGATTATTAGCCATGAATTTTTAACAAAATTGGCGACTGAAAAAAAAGTTGAATGTGTTTACGCCGAAAAAGATAAATATGATCGCTTCCTTGGCAAATGCTTTGTCGGCGGAGTTTCAATCAATGAAGAAATTGTCAAAAATGGTATGGCGGTAATTTATAATTTTACCGAAAGTAGTGAGAAAATGGATGATCTTGAAAAGCAAGCGAAGGCTAGTAAAATTGGTATTTGGCGAGGCAGTTTTGAGCTTCCAAAAGATTATCGTAAACATAATATGAGAAAATAATTATGAAAAAAATTAATGTGGCAATTATTGGTGCTTCTGGCTATACCGGAGTTGAGCTTATTCGCATTTTGGTTAATCATAAAAATGTTGAAATTTCGGCGTTAATCGCCAATAGCAATGCCGGTCAAAAAATATCACAACTTTATCCGCATTTAATTCATTTTAATTTGCCAGATTTACAAAAAATTGAAGAAATTGATTTTGCCAAAATCGATGTTGTGTTTGGTTGCCTGCCCCACACCACTTCGCAACAAACTTTTAAACAAATTTTAGCCGATGGCAAAAATTCTCATTTAAAAATTATTGATTTATCGGCAGATTTTCGTTTGGAAAATGTTGATGATTATAAATTGTGGTACGAGCATGAACATATTGCAAAAGACCTTCAGCCTCAAGCGGTTTATGGCTTAACCGAAATTTATCGTGATAAAATAAAAAAAGCTTCTTTGGTCGCTTGTCCCGGATGT
>JBIIFQ010000100.1:0-4792 GCA_044237235.1 Rickettsiales bacterium | reverse complement strand
CGCAACGAAGATTTGATGCTTGATAGCTATAACCGCTTAAGGATTATCATCAAAGATATTAATTCGCTAATTGAGCACGCAAATTTTAATTTTACTCGTTTAGAATATTTACAAAATAGTTTTTTGGGCTTATTAAATATCGAACAAAATAAAGTTATAAAAACTTTTACCGTGGTTTCTTTGGTATTTATGCCACCAACTTTAATTGCCAGCATTTATGGCATGAATTTTCATCTTATGCCTGAATTAAGCTCAGAATTTGGATATCCAATTGCATTATGCTTAATGTTTGTTTCTTCAATTATCCCGCTAGCAATTTTTAAGCGAAAAAAATGGCTTTAAAGAGTGTTTAAAAGGCGAGAAATTTTTTGCAAATCATCTTTTGATTGAGAGATTAAATCCATTATTTTTCTTTTAGTTTGCGGATTCATCGATAAAATTTTTATACTTTCATAATCGCGCACAAGAGAGTCTGGACTTATATTTGAAGCGTCGAAAGGATCTTGATTTTTTTGAGCTTGAGGACTTTCGATTTCTATTTGAATATCGTCTTGGATAAAATCATCAATGGTGTTTTTTTTATTTAAATCTTGATCGGTGATTTTTTTAAATAAATTATTAATCATTTTTTATTTGATTATATTTATTGTTAAAAATGTAACGTATTATTGAAGCTGAAATAGCAGTGAGCGGAACCGATAAAGCCACTCCCAAAAATCCAAAAATTGAACCAAAAAAGAAAATACCAAAAATCATCCATAGCGGATGAAGATTAACTTTTTTACCAATTAAATTTGGCACTAAAAAACTTGATTCAATAATTTGACCAAGAAGATAAACCGCCACAACCAAACCTAAATCGAACAAACTAAAGCCCCATTGAAAAATGGCAACAATTATTGCCGTTGTAATGCCAATGCCATATCCAATATAAGGCACAAAAGACAAAATACCCGTCAAAACTCCAATAAAAATACCATGATTTAACCCCAAAAATCCTAGTAAAATTCCATAATATAAAGCTAAAATTAGGCAAACATTAATTTGCCCGCGAACAAATCCGGATATAGCTTTATCAATCAATGTTAGAATAGTTTTTGCTTGATAATTATATTTTTTTGGCAGGAAAAAAATAACTTTGCCAATTATTGAATTCCAATCTTTTAATAAATAAAAAATTAAAACCGGCATAATAAATATTATCGACAAAATATTGATCACAAAAGTTGTTGAATTTATAGCCTTAGCAAGGAAGCTTCCAAGCACTCCAGCGCCATCTGTAAATAGTTGATTATTTTTAATTAAATCAAAAAAATCATGCTCGATTTCAATATTAATTTTATTAAAAAATTCAACAATATTGGGATAAAAATTGCTGGAAAAATATTCTAAATAATCAGGAATAGAATTTAGTAAAACAATGCTTTGGCTGTAAATAAAAGGAATGAATATCGAACAAAAAATAATGAATAAAACAAAAAAAACTCCAACAATAATTGAAGTGGCAACAACGCGCGAAACTTTAAATTTTTTAATAAAAATATTCACCAATGGATTTAGCAAATGAGCTATCGCTATCGATAAGACAAAAGGGGTTATGAATAAACGAATTTTGTAAAGAAGAAATAATGTGACAATACCAAATATTATCAAAAATAGAGCTTTGTCTTTAACTTTCATTGCGTGATATTATTAATTTCATAAAAACCTTGAGCTTGCTTGGAAATACTGATTCCAACTTTCTCAAAAGCTTGCTCTATCGGAACATTTGGATTAAGATAATTGATGCTCGCCATTACTTCGTCACGCGAAATTGAATTAACAATTACATTATCAACCAATTTGGAATCTTCTATTGTTTTTTTAATGTTAAGCCATTCTTGCAATTCCTGAATTTTAACATGAATATTAATTGCATTTTTATTCAAAACCTCGTCGCTTCCAATTGAATTATTTCCCAAATATTCAAGAGTTTTTTCAGCAACTTTTAAAATCAAATCATTATATGATAAGCGATCGACATTTATAAAACTTAAACGAAATTGTTTTTTGAGAAGCTTGCGCAAATAAACAACCTCAACCAAAACTTTATTTTCAATTTCATCAAAATTAAAAAATAAAACATAAGAAGCTTCAGAGCCATTATTGGTGATAATTTTTTCTAAATTTGAGAAAGTGACATTTTTCATATTTTGACCACTTACGAGACTAATATTTTCGGCATTCGCCTCTGGAATAACGTAAGATTTTTGTAAATTATTTTTGGAAATAATTCTATCGAGCATTACTCTCCAATCATTCTCCGGCTCCCAAACTAGAGGTCTAAATTTTGCCATTTTGACGGGAATAATTACAAATTTTTCCGAATATTTTTCTACTTTAGCAATCGTTTGAATTTGTTGATTCTCATTTTTTTTCGCCATGATATGCTCAACAAAATCTTTTGCGAAAATTATGTTAAAGGTTGCCGAATAAGAATTTCCAGAAATTTTTTCATCAACAATTTGTTCTGAACGAACCATATCGGCAATTTCAGCATCAGTAATATTGTCAGATGTTGCGATTGGCATTTTAAGACGAGTTAATAAAACCATAAAAGCATCTCTTCTGGCGTTTGCAATTGATGCTTTTCTTGCATCACTAGGATTTTTTGCAATTGCCTTAGAGCTTATGGAATCAACGAAATAGATATTTTTTGAATCTTGCGCCCAAGCACAATTCAAGCCAAAAAATATGAAAAAAATTAAAGCTTGGATAAATTTGAACATGTTAAATAAATTTATTTTTAAAATATTTGTTTCAAAAATATTTGTTTAAATTATTTTTAGCAATCAAAGATTTATATTATTCTTAATTTTTACAACAAATATCTTAAAAAATGTCTTCAAATTATAAAAAATCAGGTGTTGATATCGATGCAGGAAATGAATTGATTCACAAAATAAAACCTTTTGCCAAAGCAACTTCAAGGCTCGGAGCCGATTCCGATTTGGGAGGATTTGGAGCGCTTTTTGATTTAAAAAAATGCAATTTTAAGGATCCCATTTTAGTTTCATCAACTGATGGCGTAGGCACCAAGCTCAAAGTTGCGATTGAAACCAAAATTCATAATTCAATCGGCATTGATTTAGTTGCCATGTCGGTTAATGACTTGATAGTTCAGGGTGCGGAGCCACTTTTCTTTCTCGATTATTTTGCTTGCTCAAAACTTGAAGTTGAAGTTGCAACGCAAGTAATTAAAGGAATCGCTGATGGTTGTAAGCTTGCCGGTTGTGCCTTAATTGGTGGTGAAACCGCCGAAATGCCCGGAATGTATCATCGAGGTGATTATGATTTAGCAGGCTTTGCCGTTGGCGCCGTTGAAAGAACAGAGATTCTTCCAAGAACAACATCTAAAGGTGACGTTTTAATTGGAATCGCTTCTAGTGGCTTACACTCAAACGGTTATTCGCTTGCCCGCTATATTTTGCAACAAAATTCATTAAATTTTTCTAACAAATTTGATGATAAAAAAACTCTCGGCGAAGAATTATTGACGCCTACAAAAATCTACGTAAAATCATGTTTATCAGCAATTAAAACTTCGAAAGTAAAAGCTTTGGCTCATATTACCGGAGGTGGCTTAATTGAAAATTTACCACGAGTTTTGTCGCCAAATGTCGAGGTAAAAATTGATTATAATTCATGGCAAAAACCTGAAATTTTTAATTTTTTGCAAAAGCTTGGAAAGGTTGAGGATCAAGAGATGTACCGCACTTTCAATTGTGGAATTGGTATGGTTTTAGTGGTTGATAAAAATGACGTTTTGACAATTAAAAATATTTTAGAACAAAACCATGAAACCGTTTATATTATTGGAGAATTAGCATGATTGATCGTTCAATTTCTATTCATTTACAAGATTTCCCAAATGTTGATTTTATTGATTCGGAAGCAGAATTAATCAATGATATGGATTTAGTTCGTTCGATTTGTTCGACAGCTTTAGCGATTCGCGATAATAAAAATCTTCGAGTGCGTTTACCGCTTCAAAGCCTTACCATTATTGGTAAAGATGCTCAAAGAATTTTGCCTTTTAGCGAAATTATTGCCGAAGAAGTTAATGTCAAAGAAATTAAAATTGTCGAAGAAATTTCACAATTTGCCGAAAATAAACTTCAGATTAATTTCAAAAAAATTGGGGCAAAATTTGGAGCAAAAATTAAAGAAATTACCAATGCCATTAAAGAGGGAAATTGGCAAAAAATTAATGATAAAACCATTCAAATTGCTGGCGTTAAGCTTGTCGATGATGATTTTGAATTAAAATTAACTACCAAAAATATTGATGAAAATAAATCGGCAATTATGCCTTTGGCGAGTAATGATTATTTAGTTTTATTGTCGATTGAAATCACCAAAGAGCTAGAGGATGAAGGCATCGCTCGCGACATCGTGCGCGCAATTCAGCAAAATCGCAAAGACGCTAACCTTGAAATTACTAATCACATTTTGCTAGAAATTTTTTCTTCGAATCAACGCATTCTTGAGGTGGCACATAGTTTTGAAAATTATATCAAACATCAAGTTTTGGCAGAAAATCTTAAAATTTTGCAACAAAAAATTATTAATGTGGATGCGAAAATTTTTAGCAATCAACTTGATGATGGCGATTTAGAAGTTTTGATAACAAAGTTTTAATTTAAAAACTCTTTTTCAAAAAAATATTTTAATTATCAAGCTTTTATTGAGATTTTAAACGTGCAATAATTTCATCACGCGAAATTAAATTAATCGCATGTTTTAATTCTGG
>JBIIFQ010000099.1:0-4812 GCA_044237235.1 Rickettsiales bacterium | reverse complement strand
CGATGCTAAAACCGCTCTATCGGCTCTTTTAAAAGTTGCCTTCAAAGACGAGTTAAGTGAAAAAAGTTATAATGAAATTCACGATACTGGTTCTTACAAAAAGAACAAAGATTTTTATTATGATGATCGCGGAATTTCGGGTTATCGCCCGATTGGCGATCAAGAAAAACGTGGTTACGTCGATCGCAAAGGAACGGCTAGACTCTTCATTGCTAAAGGTCGCAACGATAATATGGATCCACGCAAATTAGTTGAATTTATCGAAAAAACTACGGGAGTTAATCAGCGTCATATTGACGATGTTAAAGTTCTCGAAAGCTTTTCATTTTTTGCGGTACCATTTGAAGATGCCGAAAAAGTTTTACAAATGTTCCAACAAAAATCTGGCGGTAGTAAATCTTTAGTTTCTAGGGCAAAAAAGAAATAAAAAATTAAATCCTTTTAGGTTTTTAAAGATTGTAATTTTATTACAAAAAAAGTATTTTATAATTCAATTATAATTTTTTAAAACCAATAAATAAAACGATGAAACCAATTTTATTATGCATTTTAGACGGCTTTGGGATTGGCGATGAAGGCAATCAGTTCAATGCTATCGCCCAAGCTAAAATGCCCAATTATCAAAGATTTCTAAAAACTTATCCGCATTCGCAATTAAAAACTTCAGGTCTCGATGTCGGCTTGCCCGAAGGTCAAATTGGCAATTCCGAAGTTGGACATAGCACGATTGGAGCGGGTCGCATAATTTACCAAGATTTGCCCAAAATTACCAAAGCAATCAATGATGATTCACTCGCACAAAACCCTGATTTACTTGATTTAGTTGCTGTTTTAAAAGAAAAAAACAAGCCTTGTCATTTAATCGGATTATTTTCCGATGGCGGAGTTCATTCGCATTTTGATCATATTATTTTTTTGGCAAATTTTTTGACAAAAAATAATATTGAAGTCTTTATTCACGCCTTTTTAGACGGTCGCGATGTCGCACAAAAAAGTGCGGTTGAATATTTTACTTTAGCTCAAAAAACTCTCAACACAAAAGTGAAGTTCGCCACAATTGGCGGTCGTTATTTCGGCATGGATCGCGATAATAAATGGGACAGAATTGAACTTGCGACCGATGCCATAATTTTTGCCAAAGGTGAAAAATTTGACGATGTTTTTGCTGGTATCGAACAAAATTACTCGCAAAATATTACCGATGAATTTGTAAAACCTTTTATCATCGGCGACTATTCAGGAATCAATGATGGCGATGGTTTAATTTTTGCTAATTTTCGCGCCGATCGTGCTCGTCAAATTTCGCAAAAACTTTTTGATTTACGTAAATTTTCGCAGGCTTTGGCGCTTACTGAATATTCAAAAGATCTCAATAATTTTTATAAAATTTTATTTCCGCACCAAAAAATAAAAAATTCTTTACCCGAAATTTTGGCAAATAATAATTTAAAGCAATTACGCATTGCCGAAACCGAAAAATATGCTCACGTAACTTTCTTTTTTTCATGCGGTCGTGAACAAGAATTTGAAGGCGAAGAACGTATTTTAGTGCAATCGCCGATGGTCGCCACTTACGATTTAAAACCCGAAATGTCTTCGCAAGAAGTGGGTAAAAAATTAGTCGAAGCCATCGCTTCCAATAAATTTGATTTTATCGTTGCTAATTATGCCAATCCAGACATGGTTGGTCATTCGGGCATGCTTGAGCCTTCAGTTAAAGCTTGTGAAGCTATTGATGCTCAACTCGGAATTCTCGAAAAAATTATTTTGGAAAAAAATGGTGCCTTAATAATTTCAGCAGATCACGGCAATATTGAATGCATGCTCGATGACGAAAATCATCCACACACTTCGCACACCACCAATCCAGTTCCATTTATTTTAATTGCTAAAAATTATCAAAATTATATTTTAGAAAATGGAGCGCTCAACGATATCGCCCCTTCAATTTTAAAGCTTTTTAAAATTGCAATTCCACAAGAAATGGATGGTAAAAATTTAATCACTAATAAAAATTAAAATGATATCAAAAATCAAGAAGCTCAACAGTCCAGAGTTAAAAATTGAAGAAAAAATACCAGAAAAAAAAGATGGATTTATCAAAACTTTTTTATGGGCATTATTATGCGCAGTTATTTTGCGCTCATTCTTATTCGAGCCCTTTCATATTCCATCTTCATCAATGTATCCCAATTTATTAATAGGAGATTATATTTTTGTTAATAAATATACTTATGGTTATAGTCGCTATTCTTTTCCGCTTGGATTAAATTTATTTGACGGGCGCATTTTTAAAAGCACTCCGCAACGAGGAGATGTTGCGGTTTTTAGATTGCCGTCGCAACCATCAATTAATTATGTAAAAAGATTAATCGGCTTACCTGGAGATAAAATTCAAATGCGCGATGGAATCTTGTTTATTAATGATCAAGAGGTTAAAAAAACTTTTGAGGGCGACGCTGTTGAAGAAAAAACCAATAAAAAAACAGCCTTCCAAAAATATAGCGAAATTTTGCCCAATGGTAAAAAAATTAACACTTATAATCGCGATGATACTCCACAAGATAATACCGGAATTTATTCCGTTCCCGCTGGCCATTATTTTTTTATGGGCGACAATCGCGATGATTCGCAAGATAGTCGTTTTTTAAATTTTGTTGGCTACGTGCCAGAACAGAATTTGGTTGGAAGAGCCTCAATAGTTTTTTTCTCAAACCCCAATTCTATCTTTGATTTATCGGCGTGGATTAAAACAATCCGCTTTGAACGAATTGGTAAAGCTTTAAATTAATGGAAAATTTTCAAGAATTTTACAAAATAATTTTATATAATTTTCGTGACGAAAATTTGTTAAAAATGGCATTAACTCATCCGAGTTTAAATACCAAAAGCTCACAAAATTTTAATTATGAAAGATTAGAATTTTTAGGCGACAAAGTATTGTCTTTAGTGATTGGAGAATATTTAATGAAAAAATTTCCGCACGAAAATGAAGGTAATTTGTCCAAGCGTCACGCTGATTTAGTTTCGGGTACAACCTTAGCAAAAATTGCCACTAAAATTAATTTACCAAAAATGTTAATTTTAAGTTTTGGTGAAAAAAAAATCGGCGGAAATCAAAATAAAAATAATCTTGAGAATGCTTTAGAAGCAATGATTGGAGCCATTTATCTTGATGCAAATTATTTAGAAGCTCAAAGATTTATTTTGAATTTTTGGCAAGATTTTTTTGATAAAAATATTTTACCTCCGCAAGATTGTATTTCAGAATTACAAGAATTAATTCAAGCCAAATCTAAAAAATTACCTCGCTATTTTACCGAAAAAAAAGGCGGTCTTGATCATCAACCAATATTTGTTTCAAAGCTTGAAATTGAAGGTCTGAGTCAAGAATTTTATGCCGAAGGAAATTCCAAAAAAGAGGCGCAAAAAAATGTTGCCCAAATCGCCTTAGATTTTCTAAAAAATCGTTAAATTATAATTTTATTTATGCCAATTACCGATATTAACTGCATCACCCTAAAAGAATGGCTTGAAAATAATGAGGTAATTTTGATTGACGTTCGGGAATTATACCAAATTAACTTGAAAATTTATTAATTAAGCAAAATATTTTTGAGATAAAAATCTTTAAAAAGCGCAATTAATTCCACTTGGCGAGCTTTCGATCAATGCCCTTCCACCACTAAAAACAAAAAATTAGTTTTATATTGTCAACATGGGAAGCGCAGTTTTAATGGGTGTAATAGGCTTTTAATAGAAGATCCAAATCTTGAAATTTATAATCTTAGTGGCGGAATTTACGCTTGGAATCATTGCTAATATGAAACCATTACTTAGACTATTCTCTCATTTTAGAATCGACCTTAAAATTTTCGATTGGCGAATTTTTAACTCTCGGCGACAAGGATGGCGAAGCTTCTTTTTTGACTTCGTTATTTGAAAAATTCGCGGAATCTTCTTGCTCTTGATCAAAATATAATGCAACTCGAGAAGAATTTATCTTGGCACCCGAAATGCCAACATCATCAATCCCATCCATCAAAGAACTTTTACTGGCTTGACGAATTGGAGCTCTTGGTCCTGGACTATCAAAATTTGCTTCCAAAGAATCATTAGTTATTACATTATTTGCCATCTCAGCTTCATAATCAAAATTAGCGCCAAGATTTACCGAAGCGGATGGCGTTAGTTCGATGCTTGGCATTTCTTTGCCTTCTTCATTTGTCGGAATAAACGATAGTGGCAATGACTTATGTCGTCGCTTCGGAGCTTGATTGCCAATGTCGCTATCCTCATTTTGCTCACCGTCTCTCACAATATAATCTTCAATTGCAAGGTTGTTTGTTGGCATGAATAATGAAGACGCTCTCTTTAATCTGTAATCTCTATTTTCAACTTTTGTATCTAGCCTTAAATCATCATTTTTCATAAATTAAAAATAAATTGTTAAATTTTTATATTTACAAAACTTTTATGTATAAATAAAAAATTTGTCCAACTTATTGTTATTTTATTGAGTTAAATATTTTTTTTGAAATAAAATGGGAATTTATTTATTTCTGTTAACTATCCTTCCAACCTTTTCTTTTTAAGAAGAACTCGTAAGAATCTTCAAAAGTAAATGTTTTATCATCATCGAAAACCACTAATTTATTGGCGATTTCTTTCAACATTCCTTCATCGTGCGAAACCATAATTAACGCACCTTCGAAGCTTTTTATTGCTTCTTTAAGTGAATCGCAAGATTCCATATCGAGGTGATTGGTTGGCTCGTCAAGTAATAATAAATTTGCGCCTTTTAACAAAATT
>JBIIFQ010000002.1:0-17007 GCA_044237235.1 Rickettsiales bacterium | reverse complement strand
TATATCGGCGGACATTCAAACACCGTCGATATAAATTATGAAGGCAAAAAAATCGCTGTCGATACTGGATTTATTGTTTTCAATCATCAAACTTATCCCAATTTAAAAGCCTTTTTTGAGCTTCTCGGTGTCGCTTACGAAAAAAGTAAAATGTCTTTCGCGGTCAAGATTGGCGATTCTAAAATTGAATATGCCGGCACTAATTTAAATGCAGTTTTTGCTCAAAGAAAAAATCTGTTAAATCCACGATTTATTAGAATGTTGCTCGATATTTTGCGTTTTAATAAAACCGCGCAAAACCTTCTTAATCAAGATTGCAAGCTTGATTATTCGATGATGAGTTTTTTAAAAGATTTAAAAGTTAGCAAATATTTTTGTGATTATTATTTATTGCCAATGGCTTCAGCGATTTGGAGCACTCCGCTTGATAAAATTAATGATTATCCGGCAACAAGTTTTGTCAGATTTTTTAAAAATCACGGCTTATTAACGGTGAGCGATCAACCGCAATGGCTTACTGTTACCGGGGGTTCAAAGCAATATGTTAAAAAAGTTTGCACTGACTTACATGATAAAATTAGTCTAAATGACGCGGTGCAAAATATTTATCAAAATTCTGACAAAAAATGGGTTATTGAATCACAAAAATCAACGGAAATTTTTGATAAAATTGTGATTGCGACTCACGCCGATCAAGCTTTAAAATTTTTACAAAATCCAACCGCAAAACAACAAGAAATTTTAAGTTGTTTTACTTATCAAAAAAATTTAGCAGTTTTGCACAAAGATTGCGCGGTGATGCCGAAAGCCAAGAAAGCTTGGGCGAGCTGGGTTTATTCGCATAATTCTTCGGCAAAAAATTTGGAAAAAAATAATTTATCGGTAAGTTATTGGATGAATAATTTACAAAATATCAATGAATCTTATCCGCTTTTCGTCACTTTAAATCCGAACATCACAATTGATCCAAAAAATATTTTTGCGCAATTTGAATATGAGCATCCAATCTTTGACACTAAAGCGGTTCAAGCTCAAGCGCGAATTGATGAAATTCAAGGAGAGGACGATATTTATTTTTGTGGAGCCTATCAATCTTTCGGCTTTCACGAAGATGGAATTTCATCGGCATTGCGCGTTTTAAATAAAATGCAAATTAAGGCTCCATGGCAATAAATTCAAGCTTTATAACTTTTGCCAGAGTAATGCATAAAAGGCTTGTGCCTAGGGTGAATCAATTTGTTTATGATGTATTTTACCTTTGTTTTGATATTGCTAAAATGAATAATTTATCAAACAAAATTTTCTCTTTGAATAAATTTAATCTTTTTAGTTTTTATGAAAAAGATTATGGACCAAAAGATGGCTCTTCAGTTGAAAATTGGGCATGGAATATTTTAAAAAATCAACAAATTGATAAAAATATTAAAAAGATTTTTTTATTTACTCACCCACGAGTTTTGGGTTATGTTTTTAATCCGGCGAGTTTTTTCTTTTGCCTTGATCAACAAGAAAAATTGCAAGCGGTTATTGTTCAAGTAAACAATACTTTTGGCGAGAGTCATTGTTATTTAGTTTTTAATAAAGATTCGTCTTTGATCCAACAAAGTCAATGGCTTGAAGCCGATAAGGAATTTCACGTTTCGCCTTTTTTTAAAATTGAAGGTTGTTATAAATTTCGCTTCATTTTCGAGCAAAATAAAATTGCCATTTGGATAGATTATTTTACTAATGAAAAAACATTACTAACGAGTGTAATATGTAAAAAAGAAGTTGATTTTGGTAATTTAAATTTGATATTAGCATTTATAAAAATACCATTTTTAACTTTTAAAATTATTATTTTAATTCATATTCAAGCATTAAAAATTGTTATAAAAAAAATTAAATATATTGCAAAACCTAAGCAAAAAAATTCAAAAATAACTTTAACCAAAAATTAAATTATGAATCACGATTTATTGTGGGATGCGTTAGATAAAGTTCAATATGGCTCACTAACAATTATCATGCCCGACCATACGCAGAGAACATTTAAAGGCGAACAACATGGTTACAAATCAACCTTGATTATTAAAGATTTAAATTGCATTGATTTAGCAATTAAAGGTGGTGATGTTGCCTTTGGCGAAACTTATATTAAAGATATGTGGGAGGTCGATAATTTGCCCAATCTTTTAAGTTTCATGACGCAAAATTCTGAATGTTTAGAAAATTTTTTTCATGCGCGAAAATTTAAAGCTTTAATGCTTTATATTTCTAGTTTGTTTTGTAAAAATTCTAAAAAAGGAAGCAAAAAAAACATTGAAGAACATTATGATTTAGGCAATGAATTTTATGAATTATGGCTCGATTCTTCGATGACTTATTCTAGCGGTTATTTTAATAAAAAACCGCTCGATTTACATCACTCACAAGAAGCCAAATATCAAAATATTTTAAATAAACTTGTCGGCAAAAATATTCTAGAAATTGGTTGTGGTTGGGGCGGTTTTGCCGAGATGGCAGTAAAAGCGGGATATGATTTAAAATGTTTAACAATTTCACCAAAACAATATGAATATGCCAAAAAAAGATTAGAAAAATATGGCAATAAAATTTCTTTAAAATTACAAGATTATCGTGATGAAGATGGTTTTTACGATAATGTGGTATCGATTGAAATGTTTGAGGCTGTAGGTAAGGAATATTGGGATAAATATTTTGAAACTCTTTATCACGTTTTAAAAAAAGATGGCAAAGCGGTTTTACAAATTATTACTATCGATGAAAAAGTTTTTGAAGATTATAAAAATCGCGTCGACTTTATTCAAAAACATATTTTCCCCGGAGGCGTTCTCCCGTCTAAGTCGATAATTCGTCATTTATGCGCAGATAATGGCTTTAAAATTTTAAGTGAATTTAATTTTGGTCATGATTACGAAAAAACTTTGCGCATTTGGTTGAATAATTTTGATGCTAAAAAATCACAAGTTTTGGCGATGGGATTTTCTGAAGAATTTATTCGTAAATGGCGTTTTTATTTAAGTTATTGCATCGCTGGATTCAGCGCTAATCGCACTGATTTAGTGCAATTTGAATTACAAAAAATATGAAAATAATTAATTTTGGAAAAAAATTTTTCCTTAAATTAATTATAATTTTTTTGCTGAATTTGTTTGGTAATAATTATGTTTTTGCTCAACAAATTTCTCCAGAAAATTTTTTTAATTTTTCAGAAATTAATGAAAATTTTCCTAAGGCTTTGAGGCTAGGAAATTATAATTTAAAAGTTTGGGGCTTTAAGATTTACAATATTCAACTTTTAAGCGACAGTAAAAATTTTTCTTACCAAAATAAATTGGCACTCGTGATTAATTATCAAAGAGATTTTGCTAAAAAAGATTTGATAAAAAGATCGTTGGAAGAAATCTCTAAAATCAATAATATCAAAGATGAAGCCCTTTTAACAAATTATCAAAATAAACTTGAAGAAATATTTTTTGATGTCAAAAAAGGTGATCGCAAAACTGCTTTTTTTGATCCAAAAAACGGAGTTAAATTATATTTTAACGGCAAATTTGCTGGCGCAATAAATGATTTAATTTTTGCTCAAAGATTTGTCGATATTTGGTTAAGCGACAATTCTTCATTCCCCAAAATGACCAATGCTATTTTAGGAAAAAATGAATAAAAAAAATATCATAAATTATTCGGTTTTAGCCATTCCTTTAGCATTTGTTGGGTTGCCAATTTATATAAATGTGAGCGATTTTTACATTCGCCAATTTGATGTAAATATGGCATTTTTGGCTTTTATAATTTTAGCGGTGAGACTTTTAGACGCAGTTCAGGAGCCACTTTTAGGGCTATTGTCCGATTATCTAATCAAAAAAAACATTTCGCATAAAAAAATAATTTATGTAAGTGCCAGTTTTTTAGCTTTAAGTTTTTTTGCACTTTTTAATCCACCGCACTTTGCCAATCCATCAATGATTCTGCTTTGGCTTGGTTTATCAATGCTTACAACTTACAGTTTTTTTAATTTAACGGTGATTAATTTTGAAGCTTTGGCGGTGATTATTGCCAAAAATTCTGAACAAAGAATTGAAGTAAATTCTTATAAAGAATTCTTTGGATTAATTGGCATTCTTATCGCCGCATCAAGTCCAACTCTTATAAAACTCTTGCTAAAAAATGAGGAAAATAATTATTTTTATTTAAGTTTGGTTTTTATTTTTTTGTTATTTTTTTCGATAATTTTTTTCTTTCATAAAGTCCAAAATGAAGAAAATAAAATTTTGATTAAATTCGATTTTAGAAAAATTTTTGCAGAAATTTTTTCTAACAAAATCTTTCTAAAATTTATTGGAATTTTTTTCATTAATTCGCTTGCGGTAAGCTTGCCGGCATCGGTTATTACATTTTACGTTAACGATGTTTTAAAATGTCCTGAAAAGCTTGGAATTTTTCTAACAATTTATTTTTTATCGGCGGCGATTTTTATGATTTTTTGGAAAAAAATTGCCCAAAAAATTGGTAAAATTAATTCATGGTCAATTTCAATTTTAGGAAGTATTTTAACTTTTATTTTTGCTTATTTTGTCGATAGTTCAAATAGTGATTTATTTTTTCTAATCTGTTTTTTATCGGGAGTTTTCTTGGGAGCAGATTTAATGATGCCACCAGCAATAATTTCTGAAATTATTCATCAAAAGCATGACAAAATTTCGAGTTATTTAGCATTGTGGAGCATGATTAACAAAGCGGGATTAATGTGCGCTTCATTCTTGTCGCTCATGGTTTTGTGGCTGGTTTCTTTCGATGCCAAAAATGTTAATCAAGATTCATTAATGGCAATTCCAATTATTTATGCGATAATCCCTTGTGCCTTAAAAATGCTTGTGGTTTTATTACTCTATAAACTTAAAAATTCTGAAAAAAATTTATGAAAAAAATAATTTTATTAACTAATTTTGTATTAATTATGTTTTGCTTCTCTTGTTCTAATATTTCACCAAAAATTTATTCCGCCAATTCGCCAAAAATGGATATTCGCAATTATTTTCGAGGTGATCTCGAAGCCTTCGGAATCCTTCAAGATCGCGGTGGTAAAGTCATTAAAACTTTTACCGTTAAAATGAATGGAACCTGGCAAGGCAATGATGGCAAGCTCGTCGAGGATTTCGTTTTTTCCGATGGCAAAACTGATCATCGCGTTTGGGATTTAAAGGTTTTTGACGATAATAATTTTACTGGCAAAGCTGGTGATGTGGTTGATATCGCTACGGGCGAGCAATATGGCAATGCGCTACGCATGAATTATGTTTTGACGATTCCACTTGAGAACAGAAAAATCGATGTAAAAATTAATGATTGGATGTATTTGATCGACAATGATTCTTTGATCAATGTTTCCGAGCTCAGAAAATTTGGCTTCAAAGTGGCAACTTTGACGATTGGCTTTAAAAAAATTGGCATTTAATGAAAAATTGTTGGATTCTAGGAGCAAGCTCTGGCATTGGCTTCGAGCTTGCTAAAAAACTTTGTAAAAATGGTTATAATGTTATTGCCTCGGCGCGCTCTTTGGAGAATTTAAATCTTTTAAAAACTTCAATCGAAGATGAAAAAAAATCATCACAAAATCCACAAAATTTCGGTGAAATTTTTGTTGAAAATGTTGATGTTGAAGATTATCAATCTTTAAAAAAAGTTTGGCAAAATATTTTAGCAAAAAATCACAAAATTGATTTGGTAATTTTCGCCAGCGCAATCTATGAGCAAATGGATTTACGCGATTTCGATTTAGAGCTCGCGAAAAAAATTATGCATGTCAATTTTGATGGATTTTTAAATTTTTTACATTTAGTTGTTCCGCATTTTATGGAAAATAAATCTGGTCACATCGCAACAATCGCAAGCGTTGCCGGTTATAGCGGATTACCAAAATCTTTGACTTACGGCGCTTCAAAATCGGCGATGATAAATTTATGTGAAGGAATTTATCCCGAATTAAAAGCCAATAATATTTCACTTTCGGTGATCAATCCCGGATTTGTTAAAACACGCTTGACCGCCAAAAATAAATTTCCGATGCCTTTTTTAATTTCACAAGAACAAGCTTCGGACTATATTTATCAAGGTTTAATGGCAAGGAAATTTGAAATTCATTTTCCTAAAAAATTCACTTTTATTTTAAAATTTTTACGCATAATTCCTTATAAAATTTATTTACCAATCGTTAATAATATTTATCGCAAAAACCTTAAATAATGTTGATTTTTTTTGAATAAAAATGTTATTTTAGTTTTTAAGAAAAATTTAAATTAAAGAAAATTTAATCATGCCAAAACAACAAAATCATATTTTATTTTCATATTCTTTTAACGAAAATGGTGACGCTGTTAAGATAGATGAAAGTAAGGTTTCTAATGAATTAAAAAATCCAAGTTTATCTTGGGTTCATCTTGATGGCGTTAATAAATCAACCAAAAAATGGTTACAAAAAGAAGTTGATTATTTGGATAGCTTAATCATTGATGCCTTGATTGCCGAAGAAACCCGCCCTAGAATCGTCAGGTTTGAGCATGGAATGTTGTTGATTTTGCGCGGAATTAATGAAATAAAAAATAGCAAAACTTCGGAGATGGTTTCGGTGCGAATGTGGATTGATAATGAGCGCGTAATCACCATTCAAAAGCGTCCAATGAAATCAATTTTTGAAATTGAAAAGAAAATTAATGATAGTTTTAAAATTAAAAATTCGGGTGAATTTTTGTATAATTTAATCACTTTAACTTTGCAAAATATTAGTGAATATATTTATGCGACTGGCGAGGGAATTGATGAAATCGAGCAAGAAGTTTTGACAACGCGCAATATGAAATATCGTGATATTATAGTTCATACTCGTTCGCAACTTACGGTTTCTAGACGATATTTGTCTCCGCAAAAAGATGTTATTTTGAGTTTGCGTAATTGCCAATATCCGTGGATTGATGAATATGCCATTCGTCATTTTCAAGAAGATGCCGATCAAATTATTCACACGATTGAAGAAGTCGACGAAGTTTTGATGCGTTCAAAAATATTGCATGATGAACTTTCTCACGCCCTTAACGAGAAGATTAACAACAATATGTTTAAACTTTCGATGATTGCCATAATTTTCATGCCCTTGACTTTTATTACGAGTTTATTTGGCATGAATTTTCAAAAAATTCCCGGATCCGATAATCCCAATGGCTTTTATATAACCTGCATTGTGATGACGATTTTAACCATCGCCCAAATGGTTTTTTATAAGAAAAAAGACTGGTTTTGATTGGTTTCTTTAGTTGGAAAATATGAGATTTTGTTGCGAGATCATGTGATTGTAGATTTGAAGGTGGTTTCCATCACCCCATTTTTTTAATTATGCCCGGATTTGAAAGTGGTTTCTATCATCCGATTTTTTTAATTATGCCCCAATTATTATTTTTTGTTCCAAAACTTTGAAGGATCCGATTTACTTAAAGCATTCCATATACCTTCCGCTGTTGGCATTTCTAAACTCCCAAATCCTCTAAAGTTAATTTTATCGAAAGGTATATTAAATCTAGGAAAATTTTGAGGCGAATTAGCTTCTGCTTTTGGAATCATTGATGTCGCTGGAACAAAGCTCCCAACAACTGCCCCAGCAACAGCTGATCCAGCAATTAGAGCTACAACGCCAACAGTTGGGATTGAGACAGGAGCACTTATCACAATGGCACATGCTAAACCAGTCGCACAACCACACCCAATAAATGCCCCGAGAGGATCTTTCGGCATTTGTTTGGTTTGACTCATTACCTTCGAGGATTCAAAATCAGTCAGAATTTTAACAACTCCATTATTATTCACTGTAACAGAACCCATAAATATATTTAGTTAATGTTTAATATTGTGTTTTACCCCAAACCAAAATAAATTATAAAACATTAATGTAAATGATTAATTAACTTTTTATACTATTTATAGTTATGAATTGATATTTTGGTAAAATGTCTCATTTGATTATTAATTTTTCGACGAAATTGGGTGAATGATTAAAAAATTATCGGCAAGAATTAGACGGCTATACTTTTACTAACACCTTCTTTTGTATCACTTATATTTATAACAGATTCCAAATCTCTCGGCGAAGTGCTTGCTGAGTTCCCCTCCGAACCGCTTGCTGAAAGGCTTGCTGAACTTGCCGTTAAAGTTTTTTCTGCTTTAATTTTACGCCCCTCCTCTTCCAAAAAATTATGAATTTTTGGATTTTCTAGAAATGCTTTAACATGAAGAATTGTTTTTTGTTTTTGTATCTCAATACTTGTAATATTATCACTTAAATCCCGATCTGACATGCCAGAATTTTTTGCCAATAAAATTGAATAGTCGAAAGCATTTGAAATGGCCTCATCAAATTTACTTAAATTGCCATCTTCGGTTAAAAATAATTTTTTTAAGGCATCTTTTATGATTTGAGGATCATCTTGTTTAAATTTAAAAATATCTACTGGAATTTCTTCTTTTGCGGAACCGCTATCTAAATGGCTCCCAATAATTTCGGCATATTTTTTTATTTCATCAGATTGATTGGTTAAAAATTCATTGTATTTTAGATGTAAATCTTCGTTGGTTGATAATCTAAAATCTATAATAAAAGGCTTTTCTTTAATTTCTTGTGAATCGCCATCAATAATTTTTTTAGTAATTTTAAATCCAGTATTGCCATAATTTGCTTGAACATCTGCGTAAAATAATAAATTTATAACAATTTCGGTAGCACAACGATGAACATTGTCTCGATGCCTTGAAGGGATTGCCTCAATCACGTCTTTTTTTACACCCTTAGACTTTTCATTATCAGCAAAAGAAATGGTTTTATTTTGTGCATTTCCAACCGTTCTGGAACTTAAATCTTCGGTAACAATCATCAACACCCCATCATCACTAACAATGCCATCACATCTCGGACCAATTTTTAAAATTTCATTCAATTTGTAAAAAGTAATTTCATTAAATTTAGATCCCAGAGAAATTCCATTTCCGTGGAGAGCTGGCTTGGCGTGATATTTTTTTTCACCATGAGTTATAATAAAATGACTATCTGCGTTCACCCCCTTGGAACCCTGCAGTTTTTCAATTTTAATAGAATCAATTTCTGTAGAATATATCCGTGAAAATTTTGCCACAAGATCTTCTCTAAATGTCTCTTTCTGTGTTATTTTTTCCACCAACTTCTTAGCTGACCAATCTTCAATATTTGCTGAGTGAAGTGACTCTATGGAAGGCATAGAGTCTATAGAGCAATATAATTTTTTCGGAATTTTGTTATCGTCAATTTTAGCAATTTTATTTGGGGGACTTAGATCATCCCCGGTTTGCGTTTCTTTTGTTTCAGGTAATTTTTTATAGACATTTTCTTTGGTTTCTGCAATTGAAACACCTGTTTTAGCAATATTAGGAGTTATAATTTGCAAAGGAGTAATTATTCTAGGAGGTGATTTCATTTTTAAAAAATTATTAATAAATATTGTAAACAAATACTTATTAATATCCAAAAATTTAAAACCTTATCAAAAAATAATGTTCATAGAAAAATTAAAAATTATCTATCGTTTTGGAGCAATTTTTATTGATAATGAAGTGCTTAATTTATTATTTCTTAATCAGAAATGAGATTATTTTCGAGTGGATTTATAGTTTTAAGAATAAAATAATTTATCTTTGGCAGTTTGACAGATTTGAAAAATGCGATTTGCCACGACTTCACTCGCATAATGATCAAAAATTTTTTCACAGCCTCGCTTCGCCATTTGCTTGGTTCCAACCTCATCATTAATTAATTTTTCGATTGAATCCGCTATTAAGGTTGGAATTAATTTTTCATCACTAATATTTATTTTTAGTCCATTCAAACCATGATCAATAATTTCGTCGCAATTATAAGAATTTGAAGAAATTATTGGCGTTGAATAAAGCATGGCGTCAAGAATAGAATCATTTGGCAAACCTTTGCTAATTGGCATTACGCAAATATCAATATTTTCAAAAAAATTTTTTTTATCATTTATGAAACCAAGAATTTTGAAGTTTTTTTCCAATCTGAGTTCGGTGGATAATAAATTTAAATCATCTTCATAATCTCCCGAACCAGCAATAGAATATTCGCAATCGATACCCCTTGAACGCAGTACTACCATAGCTCGCAACACTTTATCAAAATTATTTCCTAAACTAATAATTCCCATTGAGCCAACTTTAATCGGCTTGCCAAAAGCCTTTTTCTCAATAATTTTAAAATCCTTTTCAATATTAATAGAATTATTAATAACAAAGATATTTTCACGATTCTTGCCCGCCTCAATTAAATCTTTTATATCATAAGAGGTATTAACAATTATATAATCTGATTTTAGAAATTTGATTGGATTTTCGTTATTACAAATGGAAATTATTGGAAATGTTTTGGCTGAAAAAAATCGCGCCAACCTTACAAATAAAAAGGATTTATAAGAATGACAAATTGCAACTTCTGGCAAAAAATCTAAAAATTTTAACCATAATTGGATTATAAAATAAATTTTAGCAAATTTTTTTGAAGATAATTCTAAAACTTGACTCGAACCTTCGATTGAAGCTTCGCGGAAAAATTCATCAGCTTTAAAAACCGATAAAACTTCGGCGCCTCTTTTGGTTAAATATAAAGCATAATCGATGAAGGATCGCTCAATATTTATCGCCCTATTTTCACTAGTTTTTTTCTGCGAATCAATTAAAATATTGGCGATTTTCATGAATCATTTGACTGCTTGAGTTGATTTGGGGTGTTTTTACGATATTTATCAATTTCATTTTTTGAAGATTCAAAACGCACTAATTCTTTGCCAACCAATTTAATTCCTGAAGTGGCTTTAACCTTGGCGGGATTCACTTGCGAGCCCTTATATAATAATTCAAAATGTAAATGTGGACCTGTTGACCTGCCCGTAGTTCCAACATAAGCAACGACGTCGCCTTGCTTAACTTTAGCACCGGTGCGGAATTTTTTATTAAAACGACTAGCGTGACCATAAGCGGTTGAGTAGTCATTATTATGCTTGATTTGAACATAATTTCCATAGCCACCTTTGATTCCCATATATATTATTGTACCCGCGCCAGCCGCCAAAATTGGAGTTCCCGTCGAAGCCGCAAAATCAACGCCTTTATGCATTTTTGAATAGCCAAGAATTGGATGACGACGCATGCCAAAACCCGAAGAAACTCGAGCCCCGTTGATTGGCGTTCTTAAGAGTGATTTTCTCACCGAATTTCCTTTGGAATCAAAATATTCAACGCGATTATCAACTTTATGCATATAAATATCTATCTTACGATTTTGAAGCATTAATGATGAATAAAGGACATTGCCATCTCGAACTTTTTTTCCACTTTCATCGTAAAAACTTTCAACTAACATTTCAAATTTATCACCACTATGAATATCACGTTGGAAATCGACATCATAACCATAAAGATTTATCATATTCATCATAGAATTAGGCGAAATTCCTGATTCAACACCATCAACGAATAAGCCATTTTTTATAACACCAAAATATCTGGAATTGTAACGCAAAAGTTTAATTTTTAATTCACGAGCATCATATCCGCCATCATTTTTACGAGTTATGACGATATTTTCTTCAACCGAAGATGGAATAGTGACATTCGAAATAACCACCTTATTATTTTCTTTACTATCAGGTGCATCTTCGTTATTTTGAGAGCGATAGGTAATTGAAATAACCGAACCAATATTTAAAGATTGATAAAATTTAATTTTCTTTAGGGCGTTTAAAATTGAAAATACGTCTTGCTCTTGTGCCCCAACATCCGCAAGGATTTTAAGCAAAGTGTCGCCATTTTTAATTTCATGATCAACAATTTGTTCATCTTCAAAATCAAAATTCAAAGAAGAGCCTGATAAAGAAATTTTTATCGATTTAGAAATTTTATTACGATGATTGGCAATGGTTTTGTTGTGAACCACAAAATAACCAAAATATTGATAAATTTTAAACAACAAAAAAACCGCAATAATAGTTAAAGAAATTGGCTTGAAAAGCCTATTTTCAATAATTTTATTGATGCGATCTAAGAAATATTTCTTTCGTTTTTTTGTGAGCAAATTTAATTTTTTCAATCGTTTTTTAAAAAATTAATTATTATTTGTAGAAATCAAAAAGTCTTTTATAGACAATAAAGTTTTTTTATGCTACAATTTTCTTTAAAAAATTAATTTACCTTTTTTTCTCAAGGTTTTATCAATGTTTAAAACAACATATAAGTTATAAAAATTAAAATTAATCTAAAAAACAACACTCTCTTTGATTAACAAATCTAAAAATTTTTTATAATTTAAGATTAATCGATTTTTTTATAAATAAATCAACAAAATCGGAGATGTTTTTAAATTAATTTTAAACAATTTTTTAATTAAAAAAATATATGAAAACAAAAAAGAATGCTAAAAAAGTTATAGCAAAAAAAGCCTCTAAACCTACTCCGATCAAGGCTAAAAAACTCAATAAAAAACCAGATGCTAAAAAAATAGTTGGGGGAAAAACTAAAAAAATTGTTAAAACCTTAAAAAAACCTGAAAAAAAAATAGTTAAAGAAAAAAACATTTTGAAAACAAATAAAATCATCAAAAAAGCTCCGAAAAAAAGCAAAGAAAAAGCTTCTAAAAGTAAAATTTCTGCCAAAAAAGAAAATGTTCAAAAAACAATAAAAAAATCAGAGGAAAAAAGTAAAAAACCTGCAATTATTTCGAAGAAAAAACCGCTTGAAGCCAAACAGAATAACTACTCAATTAATAGTTACGTAGTTTATCCATCGCATGGGGTAGGCAAAATTATTGACATCGAAACCATTTCGGTAATGCAACAACAAGTTAGTTGTTACATGATTTATTTTGATAGAGAAAAATTAACTATTAAAATTCCAACCAATAAAGTTGAAAAATTCGGCATACGCCCACTGGTTTCTAAAGAAAAAATGAATGAAGTTTTTTCAATTTTAAGAAGCGGTGTCAAGAAAATGAAGGGCATGTGGTCAAGACGAGCTCAAGAATATGAAACAAAAATTAATTCTGGCGACATCATTATGCTTGCTGAAGTGTTGAGAGACTTAACTCGCGACATTGAAGACAGCGAAAGATCTTATAGCGAAAGAATTATTTACGAGACAGCAATTTTTCGTTTAGCTTGTGAATATTCGGCGATTTATGGCGTTAGTTTTGAAGTTGCCAAAGATAAAGTTACCATAACCGCCAAGGATAAACTCGAATCCGAATCAAAATCGGCACCAAAAGATGATGATTTTGATGATTTTGACAAAATTAAAAAGTCCAATGATGGCGAAGATGATGAAGAAGATGAGGAGGATGAGGAAGAGGAAGAGGAAGATGATTTCAATTACGAATATAACGAAGATGATGACTTTGACGATGATAGTGAAAAACCGCGTAAAAAAAAGAAATAATCTATGACGAATATTCTTGAATTATCAAATGTCACCAAAAGTTTTTCTCAAGCTGGACAAAAAATCGAAATCATAAAAAATGCCGATTTTTCAATTAAATCTTCCGAGTTTTTGAGTTTAATTGGTCCATCAGGCTCTGGAAAAACAACGCTATTACAAATTTGTGGAATGCTTGATAATCCATCGTCGGGAACGGTTATAATTAATGGCAAAAATATGGCGAAAGCCAATGATGAAAAACGCACCAAAATTCGCAAAATGAATATTGGCTTTATTTACCAATTTCATCATTTATTGCCAGAATTTTCGGCGCTTGAAAATGTTGCCCTGCCCCTCTTAATTCAAGATGTTAAAAAAGCTGAAGCCTATCAAAAAGCTAGTGAAATTTTAAGTGAAGTTGGATTAGATGATCGCCTTGATTTCAAGCCTTCACAACTTTCGGGTGGTCAACAACAAAGAGTCGCAATTGCTCGTGCCATAGTGGCTAAACCAAAATTAATTTTAGCCGATGAACCTACGGGCAACCTTGATTATGAGCTATCAGAAAAAATATTTGATCTTCTAAAAGATTTAACCAAAAAACATCAAATCGCCTGCTTAATTGTAACCCACAATCTCGAACTTGCCAAAAAAACTGATCAGATTTTAAAAATTAAAAATGGCATAATTGAACGCTAATTTCCGCGATAAGGATTAGTGTAAGAAGGACCACGAAGACTCTTCATCATTTCTTGATCATAATAATAATTTATTACATTAACGGGATTATTTTTAACACCCATAACCGAATCTTTTTTGATATTATTATATCCATAACCACCTGCATCATTATAATCATAATTATCCTGAGAACCATAGCCATTATTGCTTTGATAAAATGAATTTGAAGAATAATTATTTGGTATGGATATTTTATATTGTTTTTCTTTAAAATCAGCACATTTTCCGGTATAAGCGTTGAAGAAAAATATTACCGAAGCCATGTCTAGAAGGCAACGAACACCATCGGCATTGATCGAGCCATTAGCATTAGTTCTTATTGAGCCTATAAAAACTGGCGTGTTAAATGATGCCGTTCCATAGCCTTTTTTATTCAAAATAATAATTCCATCTTTTGCGGGTATGTTAATAACTGCTGGCGTTTCACCGAAATTTTGATTGTTTATAATTATTTCTGCACCCTGCGGAAAGCTGTCAACCTTAATCTCAACAGTTTTTTTATTAAAAAAAGAGCAAGATGATAAAATTAAACAGCAAATAAAAAAAAGTTTTTTCATAAATTATTTTTTCCATCGATTATGAACCCAAAACCATTGTTCTGGATTTTCGCTAACCCATTTTTCAATTATTTGATTAATTTTCAAAGTTAGATTACTAGCTTCTGAATTTAATGAATTATTCACATTAAACTCAAGCGGTTTTTCAATTTTTAGTAAAAATTTAAATTGTTTATTAACCCTAAGAACAAAGCCGGGAACCAAAGGAACATTGTATTTTAAAGCAATTTTGGCAATTGCGGTTGCGGTGATCGCATCATCGTGGAAAAATTTAATCGGCTCGCCGTCGGAAACTTTTTGATCGGCCATTATCAAAATAAATTCCTTATTTTTTAAAGCGGTAATTAATTGACGATTTCCTTCGCTACCCTTTTCAATCATCTCAACGCCACGAAGCGAGGAAGTCATTTTTTCGACATACGGATTATTCAAAGGTCGATAAAAAGTTTTTACCTTTATTCCATATTTTATTAGAATTTTGGGACCAATTTCCCAATTACCAAAATGTGCCGAAAAAATAATTCCACCTTGATTTTTAGCAATTAAATCATCTAAAATTTTCCTTGAATTTTCGTCGATTTTAACATGCTGTAGAATTTCATCGGCGCTCATTTTACAAACATGCGGAAATTCTCCAACCACTCTTCCGAGATTATCCCACATATCATTAATTATGGCATTTTTTTGCGATGAATCGAGATGGGGCAAAGCTTTACTCAAATTATTCATCGCTAATTTATTAACGGCAATTTTTTTACCAATAAAAATAGCAATTTTTCCGGCTAAATTTGAAGCATTTTCGATTTTTAGTGACCGAAAAAAAACTATTCCGAACCATACCAATGGTGCCTCTAAGGCGTATCTTATTTTTTTGAAATTAAATTTTAAGAACATTTATTTTGTTATTATTTTTTCGAGTAAATTTTTAATTAATATTTTATCTTCGAAATCAAGTTTAATATCGAGATAATCAATTTTATCTTGGAAATTTTTTGGAAATTTTACCCAATCTTTTTTAGTTGTAATCAACTTTAAATTTTTCGATAAAGCTTGCTGATAAAGCCTCTCCAAATCTTCATTTTTATATTGATAATGATCAGCAAAAATTTTAGTTTCAACCAAATTAAGACCAATATTTTTAATAAAATCAAAGAATTTTTGCGGATAAGCGATTCCACAAAAAGCAACAATATTTTTATTAATAAATTTATCAAGATTTGATGTCGAAATTTGCGCTGATAAAATTTTTGCAACTGGATTCTGTTGTAAAATTTCTTCTTCAATTTGTATATTTTTTTGCCCAATAATTACAAATAAATCTATATTTTTGGCAATCTCTGCAAGGCTTTGACGCATTGGACCACTTGGAATCAGACACTTATTACCAAATGCAATTTTGCTATCGATCACTAAAATTTTTATATCATATTCAAGCTGAAAATTTTGCAAACCATCATCCATAATAATCGCTCGATATTTTTTATTTTCGACGATTTTTTGATAACCCAAATAACGATTTTTCGCAACGCAAGTTGGAGCAATTTCTGCCAAAAGTTTTGCTTCGTCACCAACCTCCTCAACATCGAATTGACAAGAATTTTCGATCATTAAAACTTTGTTATTTTTAGATTTATAACCTCGAGTTAAATAACAAAATTCAAAATTATTTTCTTTAAAAATTTCTCCTAAAGCTAGAGCGACAGGAGTTTTACCCGCTCCACCCGCAATAATATTACCAATACAAATTATCGGCAAATCGACTTTTTGCGTTTTTATAAAATTTTTTTTAAGCAAAAAACCAATTTTATATAAAAGACTTAAGGGCAATAAAATCAAGGATATGAAGCTTTTTTTTTGCAACCAAAATTGTGGAGTTTTAAACATATTTATTTTTCAATTAAATCAAAAAAATTGGGTTGATTATCGATTTTTTTTGTGGGTAAATTATTGTTTTTTACAACTTCATTGAGATTTGCCAAAACTTCACCATCATGCATTTTAATTGTAAATTTTGGCTGATTTTTTAAATCTTCGCAACTTGTAATTAAACGATTATTTTTATCTTTCAAAACCGCAAAACCTCTTTCGAGCATTTGTTGATAATTGCATGATTTTATTGTGCTTACGAAGCCTTCAAGCATAATATTTTTTTGTATTAAACTATTTTCAATATTTTTTTTAATCGCTTCAAAATCGTAATAAATTTTTTGTTTAC
>JBIIFQ010000005.1:0-15916 GCA_044237235.1 Rickettsiales bacterium | reverse complement strand
CAATTTAAAAAATGTTAGCATTGAAATCCCGAAAAATGAACTTGTGGTTGTTACGGGATTAAGTGGCTCTGGCAAATCATCTCTGGTGTTTGATACAATTTACGCTGAGGGTCAAAGACGATTTGTCGAAAGTCTTTCAGCTTATGCAAGACAATTTTTGGATATGCAAGACAAGCCTGACGTTGAATCGATTACGGGGCTTTCGCCAGCGATTGCGATTGATCAAAAAACTACTTCACGCAATCCGCGTTCTACGGTGGGAACGGTTACCGAGATTTATGATCATTATCGACTTCTTTTCGCTCGAATTGGAGTTCCTTACTCTCCAGCGACGGGAAAGCCGATTGAAAGTCAATCTTCGTCGGTGATTGTTGATAAAATTTTATCTTTACCGAAAAAAACTCGTATTTATATTTTGTCACCGATTGTGCGTTCACAAAAAGGTGAGTTTCGTAAAGAGATGATGAATGCTAGAAAGCAAGGCTTTCAAAGAATTAAAATTGATGGAAAAATTCATGATTTAAATGAAATTTTACCACAACTTGATAAAAATAAAAAACATGATATTGAAATTGTGGTTGATAGAATTGTTATTTCTGAAGACCTTGGTAATCGAGTTGCTGACTCGGTTGAAACCGCTTTAAAAATATCTGAAGGTTTGATTTATGTTGAAATTGTTAGCTTCCCCGATGATCACATCGCCAAGGAAAAAACACAAACCCCAAAAAATAAATCAAAAAAAGAAGTAAATTTAAAAATAGAAGAAAATCTCAAAGCCGATGTGCAAGAAAGCAATGAGCTATTAAGATCGCAAGTCGGAGACATCGTTTTGTTTAGTGAAAAATTTTCTTGTCCGGTTTCGGGTTTTACAATTTCTGAAATCGAACCACGATTATTTTCTTTCAACTCGCCATTTGGCGCTTGTAAACATTGCGATGGACTTGGCACCGAGCGTTATTTTAGTATCGATTTATTAATCGAAGATGAAAATTTATCATTAAGACAAGGCGCGATTTCAATGTGGCAAGGAACGCAAGAGCGTTTTTATCAGCAAATTTTATCGGCGATGGCAACGCATTATAAATTTAGTTTAGATGCGCCGTTCAAGACTCTCTCACAAGAAATAAAAGATAAAATTTTTTATGGCACGGGAAGTGAAGAAATCGAATTAAAAATTGAAGATGGATTAAAAACTATTCGTGTTAAAAAAGCTTTTGATGGCATCGTAAATAGCATGAAAAAGCGGATTGCTGAAAGTGCCAATGAAGATGGAGCTGATGAATTTTTAAAATATCAAGCACTTAAAAAATGCGAATCTTGCGAAGGTTATCGTTTAAATGAGCAATCTTTATCGATTAAGATTGCGGGTTTACACGTTGGGCAAGTAAGCGCTATGTCGGTTGAAAAATCGATTGATTGGTTTACAAATTTGCCTAAATTTTTAACGCCGATGCAACGACAAATTTCGGAAAGATTGCTTAAAGAAATTACGCGTCGATTAGGATTTTTATCAAATGTTGGGCTTGAATATTTAACGATTAGTCGTGAAGCGGGAACGCTTTCGGGTGGCGAAGCGCAAAGAATTCGTTTGGCATCGCAAATCGGTTCGGGATTGTCGGGCGTGCTTTATGTCTTAGATGAGCCTTCAATCGGACTTCATCAGTCGGACAACGATAAATTAATCACAACTTTAAAAAATTTACGCGATTTAGGAAATTCGGTAATTGTTGTTGAACATGATGAAGAGATGATGCGCGAAGCGCAATATCTAATTGATGTCGGGCCGGGTGCCGGAATTCACGGGGGTCAAATTATTTCAGCGGGACTTCCACATGAGGTAATCGAAGATCCAAATAGCATTACTGGTCAATATTTGAGCGGTAAAAAAAGCATCGAAATTCCAAGCAAAAGACGCAAAATCGATAATCAAAAAATGATTCGTCTCAAAGGAGCGACTTTAAATAATTTAAAAAATGTTGATCTTGATTTGCCACTTAAGGTTTTTGCTGCGGTTTCGGGAATTTCGGGCGGAGGTAAATCGAGTTTAATTATTAAAACTTTATTTCCCGCTCTCGATAAAATTATTAACAAAGCCAGAGCGATGCCAGGACCTTATCAGGGGCTGTTCGGTCATCATTTGATCGATAAAATTATTGAAATTGATCAATCGCCGATCGGAAGAACTCCTCGCTCCAATCCTTGCACTTATATCGGCGCCTTTACCTTCATTCGTGAATTTTACGCCAATCTCTCCGAGTCTAAAGCTCGGGGCTATAAAGTCGGCAGATTTTCCTTTAACGTCAAGGGCGGAAGATGCGAAACATGTCAGGGCGACGGTGTTATTAAAATCGAAATGCATTTCTTGCCGGATGTTTATGTTCGTTGCGAAACCTGTCATGGTAAGCGTTATAATCGCGAAACTTTGGAAATTAAATATAAAGATAAATCGATTTCTGATATTCTCGAAATGACTGCGGAAGACGCTTGTGCATTCTTTTCTAACATGTCACATATTCAAGAAAAATTTAAATCTTTGTGCGATGTTGGTTTGGGTTATATTAAAATCGGACAAAGTGCCACAACGCTTTCTGGGGGCGAGGCTCAAAGAATTAAGCTTGCTAAAGAATTAAGTCGCAAAGCAACGGGAGATACGCTTTATATTCTCGACGAACCGACGACGGGCTTGCATTTCGAAGATATTAGCAAGCTTCTTAAAGTCTTACATAAATTGGTTGATTCGGGCAATTCCATTTTAGTTATTGAGCATAATTTGGACGTTTTAAAAACGGCGGATTGGATAATTGATATTGGTCCTTGTGGCGGAGAAAAAGGCGGATATATTGTCGCACAAGGAACGCCAGAGCAGGTGGCGAAAGATAAAAACTCAGTTACGGGAAAATATTTGGCAAAATCTTTAAAAAATAATTCGAAATAGTTTTATGAAATTTGAAGAACTTAGAGAGTCAATGATTAATTGTTCTTTTTATGTTCAGCAAAAAATGAATGAATTGTTGCCAGAAAAATTTTCTGACTCAAAGATTGTTGAGGCGATGCGCTATTCGGCATTGTCCGAGGGTAAAAGGATTCGCCCTTTTTTAGTGATGGCGATTGCCAATATTTTTAATTTTCCATCAACAAAATCTTTAAATTGTGCTACGGCCATAGAGTTTGTTCACGTTTATTCTTTGATTCATGATGATTTGCCAGCGATGGATAATGATGATTTTCGTCGCGGTAAATTATCTAATCATAAAAAATTTGATGAGGCGACGGCAATACTTGCGGGAGACGCCCTATTAACATTCGCCTTTGAAATTCTAGCAAATTCTGACGCCCATAATAGCGCCGAAATTCGTTGTGAATTAATAAAAATTTTATCTTCCTCAATCGGCTTTAGGGGCATGGTTGGCGGACAAATGATCGATATTGAAAATATTGATAAAAAAATTTCACAAGAACAAATTATCAACTTGCATAGACTTAAAACCGGAGAGCTCTTTATGGCCTCGGCGGAGTGTGGAGCAATTTTGGGAGGCGCCAACCAAGAAGAGCGTTTGGCGCTTCGCTTTTATGCCCATGATTTGGGCTTGGCATTTCAAATTAAAGATGACATTTTGGATTATATCGATATTGAAATTGGCAAAGCTGAAATAAAAAAAGTAACGCACAAAAAACCCAAAGAAAACGCTAGTATTGTTGATATAATTGGTTTTGAACAAGCCGAGCAAAAACTTAAAATTTTAAGCGAGCGAGCAAAAGATCATTTAAAAATTTTTGGAAAAAAAGCTGATATTTTAAAGGATTTAGTTGATCTCTTGGTCAATCGTTCTAATTGATTTCAATAATTGTGATTAAAAATTATTTTATTTAACAATAAACCTTGTTGACAAACTATTTTAAAATTTTATTTTTCAATTAGTTCTTTTTTATGTAAAAATTATTTGCCAAAATTGTTTATGCAATTTTTGAGAAAAATTCTTATTTTTAAAAAGAAAACTGATCGAAAATCAGCATTAATAAAAAATCATTTGTATAAATAATATGAAAAAATTTTCACTAATCCTTGCGGTTGTTGCATTATTTGCTTCTTCTGCTAATGCACAAACCCCAGCTCCTTCTAAAGCTGTTCAAGCTGTTAACGTTGCATCTGATGTTGTTAACACTACTGCCGAAGCTCCTAAAGCTGAAAAAAAAGCTAAAAAAGCTAATCAAGCTGTTAACGTTGCATCTGATGTTGTTAACACTACTGCCGAAGCTCCTAAAGCTGAAAAAAAAGCTAAAAAAGCTAAAAAAGCTAAAAAAGCTGAAGTTATTGCTCCAATAGCTGTTGCTGCTCCAGCTGCAGTTGTTGCTCCTGCTCCAGTTCAAGCAGTTCAAGTTCCAGCTCCATCTGCTGTTAAAGCTCCTGCGGTTAAAAAATAGTTTTATTTTTTTAAATCGAGTCTTGTCAATTGATAAGACTCGATTTATTTTATAAAAAAACTTGCAGTTTTTTGAAACTCAAATAAAATTCGAAATATAAATTAAATTTCGCCGGATTAGCTCAGCGGTAGAGCAACTGTCTTGTAAACAGTAGGTCGTCAGTTCAATCCCGACATCCGGCACCACTAAAAACTAAATTCTAAATTTATAAAATATTTTTCTTAAAAAATATTTTACCAACAAAAATTCTCCTCCAGATGCAGTTTTTTCGCTCCTTAATTTTTTCAATTTTTGTCAATGCTTGGGGAGCAATAATTCCAATTATTTATCTTATTCCCGCTTATATTTCTCGAGATAAAAAAATTGCTGATAAAGGTGCTAAAATTTGGTCAATCGGAGTTTTTTGGATGTTAAAAAAAATATGCAAAATCGATTATAAAATAATCGGCAAAAAAAATATTTTAACAGAGCCCTGCATTTATGCGTGCAAACATCAATCGATGTGGGAAACCGTGATTATGCATTTGATTATCGATCGCCCAGTTTACGCTTATAAAAAAGAGCTTGAATTAATTCCTTTTTATGGTTGGTTTTTAAAATTTATGAGTGGCATCAAGGTTGATCGAAAAGGTGGGGCTAAATCTTTAAAAAACGTTATTAATCAAGCCAAAAAATATTTATCTAGGGGCCAGTCGGTGATTATTTTTCCTCAAGGAACTAGGGTTCCGGTTGATGGTTCGATTGAGGAATATCCTTACCAAGCAGGCATTACCGCGCTTTATAATTCTTGCGATGTGAAGGTTGTGCCGGTTGCTTTGAATTCGGGATTTTTTTGGTCAAAAGAAAAATTTATGAAAAAAAGTGGAACGATTATTATCGAATTTTTACCAGCAATTGAATTTGGGTTGCGTAAAGAAGAATTTAATCAAAAACTTATTTCCACAATAGAAGAAAAAAGTAAAAATTTACCAAAGAATTATTCTTAAATTCTGTTTTTAGAAGAAATGGAGTTGAAAAAATTTTCATAATCATCTTTCAAAATCTTTGCTAATGAGGGTTTAGAGGCGGTTTTTCTGCCAAGAATTTCTTGTCCGTTAATTTGAAAAACCGGACGAATTATCAAAGTTGAGCTCGTTAAAAAAACTTCGCAAGCTTTCATTATTTCATCAATTCCAAATTTTTTTTCAACAACATTAATTTTATTTTCTTGAGCGATTTTAATTAAGCGATTACGGGTAATGCCTTGTAAAATGTGGTTGTCTGCGGGATGGGTAATTAAATTTTTATTATCGTCAACCATAAAAACATTGGCATAAGTTGCTTCGGTAATAACACCTTCTCGAACAAAAATTGCATCATCGAAACCAGCATCTTTGGCTTTTTGATTAACTAAGGTTGAGGCTAAAAGATTGACAGTTTTTATGTCGCATCTGTGCCAACGAATATCTTCATGAGTCATTACCGTATAGCCTTTTACAAACTCTTCGGAACTAATAATTTTTTTCGCAGAAACCGTGGCGACGATGGTATTTTTTAGATTTTTAGGGCACCAAGGAGTGCGGTTGGCAACGCCCCGAGTAATTTGTAAATAACAATAGGCCGAGGTCGCAAAATTATTTTTAGAAAATAATTCAAGCTGAATTTTTTTCAATTCTTCGATGGCAAAATTATGTTCGATATTTAGCTCGCGAAGGCTTCGCATTAGGCGTTGAAGATGAAGATCGCCATCAACTAAATTACCATTTTCAAAAAGCGTAACTTCATAAGCGCCATCGGCAAATTGAAAACCACGATCTTCGATGTGAACGAAACATTTTTCATGAGGCAAAAATTCGCCATTTAAATAAGAAATGCGAGTCATATTATTTTTTTAAAATTGACTTGCCGGCATATTTAGCACGAGCTCCAAGATAATTAGAAATTCGCAAAAGTTCATTATATTTTGCCGTGCGGTCGGAGCGACAAAGTGATCCGGTCTTAATTTGCCCAGCGTTGGTGGCAACTGCAATGTGAGAAATTGTGGCGTCTTCAGTTTCGCCCGAACGATGCGAAATTATATTGTTATAGCCGGCATTTTTGGCGATGTTAATAGTTTCCAAAGTTTCGCTTAGAGTGCCAATTTGATTGACTTTAACCAAAACTGCATTCGCCATTTTTTCTTTAATGCCACTTTCTAAAATTCGTGGATTGGTAACGAATAAATCATCGCCAACAATTTGAATTTTATCTCCTAAAAGTTTAGTAATTTCTTTCCAGCCGGCGAAATCATCTTCGGCGAGAGGATCTTCGATGGAAAAAATCGGATAGGAATTTACTAATTCTTGATAATATTGAATAATCTGTGAATTGTTGAGCTTCTTGCCCTCGCCTGCTAAATTATAAATGCCATTTTCATAAAATTCTGAAGAGGCGCAATCTAAAGCGAGCATAATATCGGTTCCTAATTTATAACCAGCTTGAAGGGTTGCTTGGGCAATAAAATCAAGAGCTTGATGGGCCGAAGTTAAATTTGGCGCAAAGCCACCTTCGTCGCCAACGTTAGTGTTAAAGCCTTGTTTTTTTAGCGTTGATTTTAGGTGATGAAAAATTTCAACGCCGGCACGAATCGCATCTTCGAAAGTTGAAGCGCCGACGGGTGCGATCATAAATTCTTGAATATCAATTTTATTGTCGGCATGCTTACCGCCATTGATTATATTCATCATTGGGACGGGCATTAAATTGCCTTGCGAATTTCCTAAATATTCAAAAAAAGGTTTTTTAGAATTACTAGCGCAAGCTCGAGCACAAGCCAGAGAAACTGCCAAAATAGCATTGGCGCCAAGTTTAGATTTATTTTTAGTGCCGTCGAGTTCAATTAAAGTTTCATCAATTTGTTGTTGATTTGTGGCATCCATTCCGCGAAGCTTTGAAGCGATAATAGAATTAACATTTTCAACTGCTTTTAAAACCGATTTTCCTAAATATTTTTGAGCATCGCCATCACGAAGTTCGCAGGCTTCGAGCTTGCCAGTTGATGCTCCGGATGGAACGGCACAAGAGCCGATAGTGCCATTTTCAAATTCAACCATCGCTTCAATTGTTGGATAACCCCTAGAGTCAAGAATTTGCAACGATTTTATTGATTTTATAATATTCATGTATAATTAATTGTAATATAGATTTTTTATGATAAAATTTCATTTATAATAAATTTTTCCCAAAGTATATTAAATGTCAATTTACAAATTATGTTTTTACTCAGAATTATTGTTTTTATTGCGATAATTGCATTTGCTTACCCCTATCTTAAAAAGGGCTCAGATTTTGTTATGAAAAGAGTTCCAAGTGAAGTTTCTGGCTCAATAAAAAAAATAACTAAACAGGTTAAGGACATCAAGGACATGAACAAAAAATAATATTATTATCTATTTTCGTCATTTTTAATTTCTTCTTCACTCTCTCTTTCTCTAAAAATATTAAAATCTTTGCTAAATAAAGCTCTGAATTCTTGACGACGTTTTTTTTCTAAACTATTGATGTTTTTTCGAAATTTCATTATTTCTTTTTTAATTAAAATCTTTTTATCTTGCGGAAGTTTTTGATATTCGGTAATTTGTTTTTGATAAAAATCTTGTTGAGCTTTTGAAGAAGATCTTGCTGGGTTTTCATCGAGTTTACCCTTAAAAACATAAGAATGTATTGCTGTCAAATTTTGGATTTTCGATATTTTTGTAATTTCTTCAGTTAGAGTTTTATTATATTCAACCATTTTTAAACCAAATGCTTGATTTATTTCTTGAAACTTTTTTTGTTGAGCAGGTTTTAGATTTTTTATAGCATTCTCAAATTCTTTTTGTTCAGCAAGATTTTTTTCAAGCATTACTTTTTCTTGAGGAGTAAGTTTTGGAGCATTTGCTGTCGGCATTGGAGCCACTGCTCTAACATTTGAACCCGCTTGAATTGTAGGTTGCGGTGCAACAGCTCTAACATTGGAGCCCTGTTGTATCGGGGCTCCAGCATTTTTAGCGTTATTGGCTTGAGTGCCTTGATTTGCAGTTTGAGCCCAGGATTGAGAGCTTGCAAAAAAAACTAAGAAAATAATAATTTTTTTCATTTTAATCATGTTTTGTTATTCTGGTTTGTCATTTTGTTGATCAGGATTATTGGGAGAAGGCAAATCAAAGCCAGTGATTTTTTTCATTTCTGCGCGATGACGTTCCATTTCTTTTTTAACCAATTCTCTTTTTTCTGGGGGCAAACTTCTCATCATTTCGCGATGTTTGTCCATTTTTATTTTTTGCTCGGGAGAAGCGTTGGCGTAGCGCTCATCACGATCCACTCTTCTACCGCCTTCTTTTTCATAAGATTGATTTTTATCGCCATCTTCATTGCTTGAAGAATCTCTTTTTTCTTGAGAATCTCCTCTATTTTCTTCGCGTTTTTTTTGTCTTTCTTCTTTCGAAAGATTTTTATTTTCTTCGCGTCTTTTATCCATTTTTTCTTTTTTTTCAGGAGAAGAATTTTCGTAACGTTGCCCTCTTTTTTCTTTTTTAGATTGTGAAGAATCCGATGCCTCTTGAGTTGTTGTTGGAGTTGGGGCAGAGGCTGGTGCTGAATTTTCTTGGGCAACTAATTTTGTTGCGAATAAAGAAAAAATTGCGGATAAAAGAATTAATTTTTTCATATGAATTTTGATTTTGAATTTAGATAAAAAAACATTTTAATCTAACCATAAAATTACACAATCAAATTGAAAAGCAAATGAAATTATTCTTCTATTTCATTTTGAAGATTTTGTGCAATAAAATTTTTATAAAAATCCTCAAAATTTTTATTTTCAATTGCTTGGCGAATATCTTTCATGAGGTCTTGATAATAAAAAATATTATGCTCGGAAAGAAGCATCGCCCCCAAAATTTCCTTAGATTTAACGAGGTGATGAAGATAGGCGCGAGAGTGATTTTTACAGGCGTCACATAAGCATTTCTCATCAAGAGGTTTTTCGTCGAAACGATATTTGGCATTGCGAATATTAATAACTCCATCGCGAACAAAAGCCTGCCCAGTTCGTCCCGAACGCGTTGGAATTACGCAATCGAACATATCAATTCCGCGCGCAACGGCGCCAACTATATCGCTAGGCTTTCCGACTCCCATCAAATAGCGTGGTTTATTTTGCGGAAGAAAATCAACACAATAATCTAAAACTTCAAACATTTCTTTTTGCCCCTCGCCTACAGCCAAGCCTCCAATTGCGTAGCCATTAAAATCAATTTCAATCAATTTTTGTGCAGAAATTTCACGTAAATCTTTGAAAGTTGAGCCTTGGACGATTCCAAATATGCCATGACCATCGCGTTTTTTAAAAGCATTTTTAGAGCGGAGTGCCCAGTCAATAGAGCGCTCCATGGCTTTTTTTGCTTTATCGTAAGTCGCGGGATATTCAACGCATTCATCAAATATCATGGTGATATCGCTTCCAAGTTGATGTTGAATTTCAATTGATCTTTCGGGCGTTAAAAAATATTTTGAGCCATCAATGTGTGAAGAAAATTCAACGCCTTGATCAGAAATTTTGCGTATTTGCGAAAGCGACATTACTTGGAATCCGCCGGAATCAGTTAAAATCGGTTTGTTCCAATTCATAAAGTTGTGAAGTCCGCCCATTTTTTCGATTAATTCTGAAGAAGGTCTAAGCATCAAATGATAAACATTTCCCAAAATAATTTCGGCGCCACTTTTTTCAACAACGCTAGATTTTAAGGCTTTGACTGTTCCAGCTGTCCCAACTGGCATAAAGGCGGGAGTTTGAATTGTGCCTCTAGAAGTTTTTATTTCTCCTCTTCTTGCTTTATTATCTTGAGCTTTTAAATTAAAAGAAAATTCCATAGTAATTTTAAAAATATTTATGAATAAATTTATTCCACTGACAATTTTATTTGTCGTAATTTTTTTAATTGCAATTGCAACTCGCAATCTTAGCAATAAACAAAGTGATAATGCAACAAATTCTCAAGAAACCTCTTCAGCAAATGAAGAGGATGATTCTAGTAAAAGAAAGGAGGATAGCGGAGCAGAAATTAATTTCTCGAAAGCCAATATAGATTTGCCAGAATTCTCAATTCCTGATTTGCTTGAAAAGGGTAAAAATTTTAGCAAAAAAGATTTGATCGGAAAATATACCATCATCAATGTTTTTGCTTCTTGGTGCGGAACTTGTAGAATGGAGCATGATCTTTTGATAAATTTACAAACCGAAGCAATTGCTGATTTATATGGAATCGCTTGGCGTGACATCGATCAAAATACTGCAAAATATTTACAACAAAATGGTAATCCATTTTCTAAAGTTGGCGTCGATAATAAAGCAATTTTTAGTAAATTTTTAGATTTGGAAGCGGTCCCAGAAACTTGGCTAGTTAATCCAAAAGGAAAAATCGTTTTGCGCTTAAAGGGCAATTTGCAAGAATTTTCAATAGATGAAATTAAAAGATATATTCGCTTAAATTAAATTTATAAATTGCTCTCGTAGCTCAGGGGATAGAGCATTGGTTTCCTAAACCATGTGCGCATGTTCGAGTCATGCCGAGGGCACCAAATTTTGTAATTAGGGATTTAAATTTAAGTCGAGGGTATTTTAGATTGTGCTAACGTGGGACATGCACAAGGACGGGCGAAAAAATCATTGTTTGTTCGTTGCTAAATTTTTAATATTTGAAAAAGCAAAAAATTTTTTTTCATGAAATTTAATTTTTTTGTTTACAATTAAAATAAATTTTCTAACTTGCGCCACTCTTTTTATATTTTTTTATAGACATTCTTTTCAAAAATTGTTTAAATTTTTGTTTTTATTATTAATTTTTTACCCTTAAAAAGAAATGGAACCAGATCAAGAAAACGACCGAAGATCCTCTTCAAATTCAAAAATTCATTATTTGCATTCTGCGGATAAAAAATCCTCAAAATCGACTAAGAATTTATCGATAAAATCCAAAAGTTCAAAACAAGAAGAGGCTTCTGGCTCTGGTCTTGTCGCCGTTAATGATTTTATAAAAAATTCTTTACCATCAACTCCGGTTTATTGTCTTCGTCCTGCTATAATAAAAAAAGCAGTTGATTTTTTTGTAGAAAATTTTGAATCGTCAAAAAATTCTACCGAAATTTTATATTCGGTAAAAAGTAATCCTGATCGTCAAGTTTTAGTGCATTTATTCGAATCTGGAATTAAGCATTTTGACGTCGCTTCAATCGTTGAAGTAAAACTTATTAACGAGCTTTTTGGCGATAAAGTAAAAATGTATTTCATGCATCCGATTAAATCTCGTGAATCAATCAAAGAAGCCTATTTTGATTTTGGAATTAGAGATTTTTCGTTGGATTCTTTTGACGAATTGCACAAAATTTTAGATTCAACCAACAGCGCTAAAGACTTAGGACTTCACGTTCGTTTGTCGATTCCAAATTCGCATTCAGCAATTGATTTATCTGGAAAATTTGGAATTCTTCCTTCCGAATCAGTTGGCTTGCTAAGAAAAGTTCGCGCTTCCGCTACAAGACTTGGAATTTGCTTTCATGTTGGTTCTCAATGTATGGATCCAGTGGAATATAGAAATGCTATTATGATAACCAAAGAAGTTGTTGAGAATGCCAAAGTTAACCTCGATGTTCTAGACGTTGGCGGTGGTTTTCCTTCGATTTATCCGGGCATGACTCCGCCAAATCTTCAAAGTTATTTTGATGAAATTTTTGATTCAATTAATCAGCTAAATTTAAACAGTAAATGCAAAATTTGGTGTGAACCAGGAAGAGCTTTGGTGGCCGAAGCCGGATCTTTGGTGGTCAGAGTTGAGGGGCGAAAAAATAATATGCTTTATATCAATGATGGAACTTACGGTGGCTTGTTTGACGCGGGTTATCCGGGTTTTATTTATCATACTAAAGCGATTCGTGTTGCCAAAAAATCGGCACTTTCTTCGCAAAAGGATGCCTTCGGATTTTATGGTCCAACTTGCGATTCACTTGACACCATGAAGGGTCCATTTTATTTGCCAGAAAATATTGGCGAAGGAGATTATATCGAAATTGGTCAACTCGGAGCTTATTCTAGAAGTATTCGCACCGAGTTTAACGGCTTTAACAAAAATATTCAAATTGAAGTTAAGGACGAACCGCTTGAATCGATGTATTTGAATCTATCCCCTCAAGAATTATCTAACAAATTTAAATTTTAATTCGCCATGACTGCCAAAAAAGTTACTAAAAAAGATTTATTAAAAAGACAAATTAAGCATATTGATATTACATCTTTCGATGCTCGTCCAATAATTAAACAAATGGATGACATGTCTTTTACTTCTAGAGATTTAGCTCGTGCCACTGAAATTTTTAATATGATGTTGGCCGATAAATCATGTTCAAATATTTTAACTTTAGCGGGCTCAACTTCGGCTGGCGGATGCATGAAGCTTTATGCTGATATGATAAAATATAATATGATTGATGCAATCGTGGCGACCGGTGCTTCGATTGTTGACATGGATTTTTTTGAAGCGCTTGGATTCAAGCATTATCAAGGGACGCCATTTATCGATGATAAATTTTTACGCGATAATTATATCGATAGAATTTACGACACTTACATCGATGAACAAGATTTGCAAAAATGCGATAACGCTATTTTTGAGATCGCTAATTCATTGAAGGCGAAGCCCTATTCTTCGCGTGAATTCATTGCTGAAATGGGAAAATATTTGCAAAAAAATGCGAAGAAAAAAGATTCGTTAATTCAATTAGCTTATGAAAATAATGTGCCAATTTTTTGCCCAGCCTTTACTGATTCTTCAGCTGGATTTGGCTTAGTTTTGCATCAAGTTAAAAATCCAAAAGCGCATTTAACGATCGATTCAATTCGTGATTTTCGTGAACTTACCGATATTAAAATCAAAGCCGGAACCACGGGATTATTGATGATTGGAGGTGGTGTGCCAAAAAATTTCGTGCAAGATACGGTGGTTTGTGCAGAAATTTTGGGCAAAGAAGTTGATATGCACAAATATGCGATTCAAATTACCGTTGCCGACCAAAGAGACGGAGCTTGTTCTTCTTCAACTTTAAAAGAAGCTTGTTCTTGGGGCAAGGTTGATACTGCTTACGAGCAAATGGTTTACGCCGAGGCTACATCGGTAATTCCTTTATTGGCTTCGAGCGCTTATCATGAGGGCAATTGGAAAAAAAGAAAAAGAAAAAATTTTAGCAAATTATTTGACTAGAATTATAAAATAAAATTTCTATTCTTGATAGAATAAATCAATATCAATTTAGTTAAAATTTGAGTAAATTTATTTTACCAAATAAAAAATAATTGCTAGGCAACTATTGGTATAATTGCAAACAACGTTGTTTTTTATTATCATGCTTGAAAAAAAATCATTTACAAAAATTATTTTACTTTATCTTTTTGTAATCTTTTTGACGATTCTAAATCTTTCAAATATTAAAATCTCTGGATTCGCCGATATCATGCCATTGCTTGATTTAATGGCAGTTTTTTATTTCGCGGTTTTTAAAGATAAATTCAGTTTGTGGTTTGTTTTTTTTCTAGGAATATGGGCGGATGCCTTAAACGGCAATGTTTTGGGGCTTACATCTTTATGCTACATAATATTAATCAGGCTTTTCATGCTATTCAATAATAGAATTTTAGTTCGTGAAAATTTTATACAAATTTGGCAACAATTTGTAGCTTTTTGTTTTTTATTTTTGTGTATGAAATGGACTATATTTGTTATCTTAAATGGCAAGCCAATCACGATTGGATCATTATTTATGCAATTAATCTTATCATCTTTTTGTTATGTTTTAATGCACATGCTTTTTGATTATCTGAGCGTAAAATTATTGGGAGAATAAAATGCTCCGCGATATTAGAAAAAATAAAATTTTTAATCGAAGAGCGATGATACTTGGAATGGCTCAATCTGGGCTTGCGAGTCTCCTTGTAATGCGTCTCGGATATTTACAAATCTGGAAACATGATGAATATAGAAATCAATCTGATAGCAATCGAATCAAGCCCCTAATAAATCCATCGGGACGCGGAACTATTTTTGATAGATATGGTCTCCCGCTTACGCGCAATGAAAGCAATTTTCGTCTTTTGATTTATCTTGATAAAAAGAGAAATGTTCAAGAGGCAATTGAAAAAATTGTTAATATTCTTGGCAGTAGCGAAGAAGATAAAAAAATGTTTTACGCCAAAATAAAAAATGCCAAAAGAAAAAATGTTATTTCTTTAATCGACAATCTCGGTTGGGATGATTTGGCGCGAATTGAGACCAGTTTTCACAAGCTTCCGGGGGTTTCCATCGAAAGTGGAATTATTAGAAAATATCCTTATCCATATGAAACTGCACATTTTTTGGGTTATGTTTCTTTGCCGGCTGAAAAAGAGATCGAAGAAAATGAGCAAAATTTATTCATGCACCCAGATTTTAGAGTTGGAAAATCGGGGATTGAAAAAACTTTTGATGCGGCGCTTAGGGGAAAATATGGGGTTAAATATGTCGAAGTTAACGTTCATGAGGTTCCATTGCGAACCCTTTCAGTAAAGCAACCAATCGATGGATCAAGAATTAATCTTACAATAGATTTCGGTTTACAAAAATTTGTTACGGAAAGAATAAAAAATGATGTTGCTTCGGTGGTGGTTATGGATGTTAAAACCGGCGAAATCCTTAGCTATGTTTCTTCGCCATCATTCGATGCTAATAATTTTGTCGAAGGAATTTCTAGAGATTATTGGAAACAGCTGAATGAAGATCCAAAAAAGCCATTAAATAACAAGCCGATTTCGGCACTTTATCCTCCGGGTTCAACCTTTAAATTAATGGTGGCGCTTGGTGCTTTAGAGGCGGGATATAATCCTTCAAATAGAGTTTATTGCAATGGCTCATATCAATTGGGCAAAAGAACTTTTCATTGCTGGCAAGAAAAAGGGCATGGCTCTCTTGATTTAGTTGGTGCCATAATGAATTCTTGCAATGTTTATTTTTATACTCTTGCCAATCAAATTGGTTATGAAAAATTTACGGAAATGTCAAAAAGATTTGGTTTTGGCGAAAAATTTGACATAAGTTTATATGGTGCTAAATCGGGAATGGTGCCGTCTGACGAATGGAAGCGAAAAGTATTTAATCAACCTTGGGTTAAGGGTGATACATTGAATACCGCAATTGGGCAAGGAAATGTATTGTCAACGCCTTTGCAACTCGCGGTAGTGGCTTCTAGAATCGCTAATGGCGGAGTACCGATTAAACCATATTTAGTTCGTAATAGTAATATTTTCAAACAATATGATGCTTTAAAAAATGATCCGATTGTTGATCGTAATTATTTAAAATTAGTGCAAGAAGGTATGAAAAAAGTTGTTAATGAGCCAGGTGGAACAGCTTACGGTAAAAGAATATTGTCTCAGGGCTTTGAAATGGCCGGAAAAACTGGAACTTCGCAAGTA
>JBIIFQ010000098.1:0-4899 GCA_044237235.1 Rickettsiales bacterium | reverse complement strand
TTATTAAAGAAATTTTATTACCATTTCATCGTCATACCGGTCCCGCATTAAGTTCATTCAATGCGTGGATAATTTTTAAAGCCTTGGAAACATACCAAATGCGAATGGAAAGGCATTGTGCTAACGCTAAAAAAATTGCTGAATTTCTTGAGGGGCATAAAAAAATACAAAAAGTTTATTACCCAGAATTAAAATCGCATAAACAATTTGCGATCGCTCAACAACAAATGAAAAATGGCGGAACGATGATTGCTTTTGAGACTGTCGGCAATAAAAAAACTTGTTTTAACTTCATGAATTCACTCCAAATTATTGATATTTCTAATAATTTGGGCGATTCAAAATCATTGATCACTCATCCATCAACAACAACTCATTCAAATATTTCTCTTGAAGATCAAAAAAAGATTGGTATCTTTGAGACAATGTGTAGACTTTCCGTTGGTTTAGAAAGTTGCGAAGACTTAATAAATGATTTAAAAAACGGTTTGGATAAAATTTAATTTTTTAATTATGCCAAGTTTTGATATAGTTTCCAAAGTAAATATTCAAGAAGTTGACAACGCTGTTAATTCTGTTCTGCGTGAACTCACTAATCGTTATGATTTCAAAGGTGCAATTTTTAGCATCGAATTAAAAGCCAAAGAAAATATTATTAATATCAGCGCCGATAGCGAATATAAGCTTGAAGCGGTGAGTGATTCGCTAAAAGTTTTTGCCACAAAACGCGGAATTGATGTTAAAGCTCTTGAATTTGGTGAGCCACAAAAAGCTGGCGGGACAACGCTTAAGCAAGAAATAAAACTTAAAAATGGAATAGAGCAAGAAGTTGCTAAAAAAATAATCAAACAAATTAAGGATTTAAAGCTAAAGGTTCAATCATCGATCAAAGGCGATGAAGTTAGAATTGATGGCAAAAAACGCGATGATTTGCAAGAGGCAATGAATGCAATTCGTTCTGCAAATTTTGACCTACCTTTGCAATTTATTAACTTTAGGGAGTAAATTTGTCAAAACGTCCAGTAAGCAATGATTCGAGCGCATTTAAAACGGTTACCTCTTTAACTCTTTCTCCGACTCTTGCCGCTACGACTTTTATAAATACTGCTTTAATTCATATAGCTTTAGAATTTCTCACTGCTTCAGAGAAAATAAAAGCTAGAGATCCAAGAACATTATTAAATGTTTTTAAAGATGCTCCTGGTCACGTTCCAACCCAAATGTTGCGTTACTTAGAAGGTTTTTATGGATATTTATGGGAAAATTGGGAAAAATCATCTGAAAAAACACTAGGTTCCGCACTTCAAATGGTTAATAGTGGAATTAAAGAAAGATTCGGTGTTCCTGAGGAGCGTGATATTTATCAACAAATAATAAAGATGGGTGGTTATGAAAATGAAATACCAGGACCAAACCCAAGTCCAGTTAATGTCAATAAATTAGAAGCCAGCGCTACGACGGCAGTCGGAGTTTTTTAGTAACCATGCTTTCTAGCCTCCGCCAATAAAGTGAACAATCTCAATCTTACAATTTTCTTCTAAAATTATTTTATCAAAATTTTGGGGATGAATTATTTCTAAATCTTTTTCAATTGCTATTTTTGTGGCTTCTAAATCAAGGTTAGTAAGAAGTTGAGAGATGTTTAAATCTTTGTTTATCTCGATTAAATCACCATTTAAAAAAATTTTTATTTTTGTCATTGTTGAATTTTTAAGAAAAAATAATTTGTAAAATTCTTTAGGTATTTTACGATTAATATTATAGAATTTCAACTTATAAAAATATTATTTTCCTCTTACCATTAAAAACAATTAAAAATTCATGCAACAATGATTTATCAATCATATATTTTACGCTCATCTTTAATTAATTGGCTCGGAATAACTTTTGTTTTGATCGTGTTGATATGGTTTAGTAGAGCAATACCATTTATGAGCTTTATCACTGAAAATGGTATAGAAATCGCTGATTTTTTGTATCTTTTTGTTTTAATCTTGCCATGGATTTTGATTTATTTGGTGCCAATCTCCTTCTTCATCGCTACATCGCTCTCACTCAACAGACTCTTGCACAATAATGAAATAACAATTTTAAAAAATTGCGGTTTATCAAATTTAAAAATAGCACAATCAACAATTTTCTTTGGCTTAATTTTAACCTTATTTACCTATTTTTTATCATTTTATTTAATGCCCTTTTCTAATAAACAACTAAGGATTTCCAAGCATAATATACAAAATAATTATACCAATCTTTCATTTGTGCCTCAAACCTTCGAGAGCCTCAATCAAATCACAATTTATACTAAAAATCGCGATAGCAAAAATAATCTTTATGGCATATTAATTAACGATCAAAGGCAGAAAGATTTTTCAATTACTTTAACATCGGAATTTGGAAATTTGATCGTCGAAAATGAATCGGTTTTTTTAAAGCTAAAAAATGGCACTTTGCAAAGATTTAATTTGAAATCGCAAAAAAGTGAAATATTAAAATTCGATGAATATATTTTTAACTTAAATGATCAAAATCATGAATCATTTAATTATAAATGGAAGCCGAATGAGCGATCAATTAATGAGTTGATTTATCCAAGCGATTATTTGTCATCAAAAGAGATAGAAAAAATCAATGCAGAAATTCATAAAAGAATAAATGACCCTTTGATATCGTTGATTTTTTCGCTAATAATTTGTTCGTCATTATTGAGTGTTAAAATTTCTCGAAAAGGAAATTTTTTTAACTCTTTTTTAACCTTAATGTGTTGTTTAATTTATATTATTTCTTTAATTTTTAGTTATAGATTATCAGAAAAATCAAATTCTTTGGTTTTTTTGCCATATTTAATAAATTTTTCTTTTTTTACTTTGGCCTTGATGCCATTTTTTTCCTTTAAATCAAAATCTAAAATCATCTATAAATGATAAAAAAAATTAATCGTTATTTAATAAAGTTATTTCTAAAAAATTTTCTTTTGGTTGTCTGTGGCTTTGCGGTGATGTTTTTTTTAATTAATGTTTTGGATGTATTTGAAAAAATAAAAGATGTCGATTTTAGTATTTTTTTAGTATTTTTATTAGCGCTATTGAAAATTCCGCAAGCCTTGACTTCAATAATTGTTTCGGCGGTTTTAATCTCTGCAATAATAACTTTTTATCAACTTTCAATTAGAAGTGAATTAATAATAATTAGAACATGCGGTTATTCAATTTGGAAAGTCGTTATTCCAATTTTAATCTCTTCATTTTTCTTGGGAATTTTTTGGATTACGATATTTAATTTTATTGAAATTCAATCTTCTAAAAAATTCTATAAAATTGAAAATGAATATATTAAATCCGAAGAAATGGAAGCTTTTGAATCAAGCTCTGGAGCGTGGTTTCGTCAGAAAAATTTATATAAAAATGACGAGGATATTATTATAATTGCTCGCAAAATTTACAAAAATAGCATTAAATTTTCCAATGTAAGTTTATGGTTTTTTGATTCCCACAATGCCTTTTACAAGAGGATTGATGCTGGAGGAATGTTTCTTCGCGATAGCAAATGGGTAATCCAAAAAGCCGTGATTAATGACGATAAATTAATCAATTACGAGATTGATAATATCGAAATTGCCACCGATTTAAAAGAGGATTTTATCAAGAAAAAGATAATTAATAATTTTGATTCCGCACAATATTTTACAATATTCGAATTACCAAAATTAATTAATGAAATTGATGCTTCGGGGTTAAATTCCAGTAAATTTAAAGTATATTTTAATGGTCAGCTTAATCAAATATTGATGTTTGTTGCCATGATTTTTTTTGCAACTTATTTTGGCATTTGTAACGCAAGAAGTCGTAAATCGCAAATCAGGGTTTTTATCGGAATTATTTTTGGGTTAATGGTTTATATGACATCTTCAATTTCGTTTTCATTGGGTTCGTCGGGTTTAATTTCGGCATTTGAGGCGACTTGGCTGGTAAGTCTATTTTATATTTCAATTGGAATTTTATTGGTTTATCAAAAAGAAAATTTTGGATCATAATTAATTTTTAATATAATTCTAAAAATTTGCTATTGATAATATAAAATTCATTAATTAAGATAATTTCAAATAAATTAAAACAACTAAAAATCTCTAAAATTTATGAAAAAAACTGTTCTACTAACAAATGTTTTTGTTGCTCTATCGCTTTTATTTTCTTGCGCTCCAAAAGAAACTAAGAAAACTAGCGGAAATAACGATTTAGGTGACCTACCAGAGTGGGTTCTTGATCCAAAAATCAAAGACGGCGTTGCTGCGGTTGGTATCGCAAGCCCATCAAGAGCTGGTATTACAGTTCAATTGCCAAAAGCTGAACTTGATGCTAAAGCTAACATCGCTGCAACCATTCAATCAGAAGTTTCAAGAGTTACTAAAAACGCTTTAAGATCTGGCAAAGTTAATGATGCTGATGATGTTGAAGAGTTCTTCGCTCAAGCTAGCAAAGAAGTTGTAAAAAATCTTCCATTGTCAGGCGCTAGAAGAATCCATATGTTTAAATCGCAAGACGGCACTCTTTATGTTCACATGATGATTGACGATCAAGATTATAGCAAATTCTTGAAAAATAGCCAAAAAGATTATGAAGATAAATTGAAAAAATCTAATTTGAGCAGAGATAGTATTGATAAATCTCAAGCTGCAACTAAAGATTTATTTGACGAGCTTGAAAAAGAAAGAGGCAACATTCCAGCTCTTCCTGTAGAAGCTAAAAAAGAAGAAACTAAAAAAGCTAACTAATTAAAAGTATTTTCTTTTCCGCTTTAAATATTTAAAGCGGAAAAGAATTTTATACCACGAAATAACAAAATTATGAAAAAAATTATTTTCCTCACATTATTTTTTTTAATCCTATCTTGTTCAAGTGC
>JBIIFQ010000097.1:0-4921 GCA_044237235.1 Rickettsiales bacterium | reverse complement strand
TTTCATGCAAAAGATTTAAAATTTCGCGCCCAACATTTCCAGTGGCGCCGACAACGGCAATTTTTCTAGTCATAATTTTAAAAATTTAAGGTTTATAATGTTTTTAATTTTTAATTTTAATTTGCGTAATTTTTGCATAAATTTAATGCAATAAATTTATTAATTTTTTATAATAAACTTTTAAATTAAAAACAAAATTCATAATAAATTCAAAAAAATAATTTGGCAAAGTTTATGATAAAAAAAATTTTTATAGTCACGGGTGAATCATCGGGAGATCTTCTCGGCTCTAAGTTAATACGTGAATTAAAAAATTCTAATTTGCCAATTGAATTTTGTGGAGTCGGTGGACAACAAATGAAAGATTGTGGTTTTGAATCAATTTTTCCAATCGAAGATTTATCGGTGATGGGCTTCTTGGAAGTTATTCCGCACATTCCCAAATTATTAAAAAGAATTAATCAAGTTGTTGAAAAAATTCAAGAATTTCAACCCGATATTTTAATCACCATCGATGCCCCAGATTTTTGTTTTAGAGTGTTAAAAAAATTAAAAAAAACCCCACAATTTAACAAAATTAAAAAAGTTCATTTGATTGCGCCTTCAGTCTGGGCTTATCGGGAAGGGCGCGCGCAAAAAATTGCTAAACTTTATGACTTACTTTTAACAATTTTACCATTCGAGCCACCTTATTTTGAAAAATATGGCTTAAAAAGCGTGTTTATTGGACATCCATTAATTGATGATGCGCCAGATTTTTCTAAAAAAAGTGAAATCAATTTTGAGTTTAGAAATTTTTATAAAATTGCACCCGACGATAAATTAATTTTAGTAACGCCGGGAAGTAGAGTTGGCGAGGTTAAAAGAATTTTTCCAGAATTTATTGAGGGCATAAATCTTTTAAAAAATCAAATTCCTAACATAAAAATTGTTATTCCAATTGTTAAAAAAACTAAAAAAATCGCGGAAGAATTGTCGAAAAAAATTGCCGTTGAATATTTTTTAATTGAGCAACAAAATTATAAAAAAATGGCATTTTATTCATGTGATTTTGCCCTTGCAAAATCAGGCACCAACGCTATTGAAATCTCACTACACAAAATTCCTTTAATCATTGCTTATAAAATAAATTTTTTAACTCATTTTATCGCCAAAAGAATGATTAAAATAAAATATGCCAATTTATTAAATTTAATTGCCAACCGCGAAATTATTCCCGAACTTTTGCAAGAAAAATGTAACGCCAATTTAATTTTTGAAAAAATTTTCGAACTTATTCAAAATAAAGATTGTGCGCAAAAACAAATTGACGAAGCTAATAATTCTCTAGAAATTCTTGGTTTAAATAACATAAAAAATCCAATGAGTTTGGCGGTTAATGAGATTTTAAAATTATGAAATTTTTTATTATTTTTTTATTGTTATTTTACAGTTTTCAACCAGTAGCTTATTCTCAAGTTTTATCAACTTGCTCTAAGGATGGAGCCTTGATTTCTGTTGAAGAAGATTCGCATCAAATTTTATTTGAAAATAATTCACAAAAATTAATATATCCGGCATCTTTGGTTAAATTGATGACCGCTTATTTAACCTTTGAGGCGTTACAAAAAAATCAATTAAATTTACATCAAAAATTAACATTTTCCGAAAGAGCCCAAGAAATCTCTAGAATCAATAAAGTTAACACGCTAGGAGTTAAAGAGGGTAATAAAATTTCAGTAGAAAAAGCTTTACAAGCCTTGATTATAAAATCTTATAATGAAGCCTCAATCGTTCTGGCTGAGTCAATCGCTGATGATGAATGGAGTTTCGTAAGGCACATGAATAAAAAAGCTTTAGAGCTTGGAATGATAAATACTTCCTTTAGAAATGCATCGGGTTTGCATGAAGAGGGGCAATATACCACCACTTCTGATCTCGCACGCTTAGCGATTCATTTAAAAAAAGACTTTCCGCAATTTTATTATTTTTTTGCAATGAAAGAATTTGTTTATAATAATAAAATTATTAAATCTCACAATCGAGTTTTAAATGAATATGAGGGGGCGGAGGGCATGAAAACTGGCTATACCAATGCTTCGGGATATAATATGGTATCCTCAGCAAAAAATGCTAAAAAACGTATTTTTGCAGTGGTAACTGGCTGTCCATCTTCAAGAAAACGTGATGATCTATCAAAATTTTTGCTCGATTTATCCTTTTTGGAAGAGCAAGAAAATAATAATTTCTATTTTAAAAAAATCTCTTTAAAAAGTTCTAATCAGTTTTATGATAAAGAAGAGAAGTAAAATTTAAAAAGATTAAATATGAATAAAAATAATGTTGTTTCAGCAAGTTTGTTAGTTATCGGCGACGAAATTTTGTCGGGTAGAACTGTCGATCAAAACATTAATTTTCTCGCAAAAAATTTAGCACAAATCGGCATTGCTCTTCAGGAAGTGAGGGTTGTTGGTGATTTTGAAAATGAAATTATTTTTGCCGTTAACGAATTGCGTAAAAAATTTGATTATGTTTTTACTAGCGGTGGTATTGGACCGACTCATGATGATATCACTTCATTAAGTATTGCCAAAGCTTTTGATCAAGATTTAATTTTAAATGAAGTTGCGCATCAAATTTTAATTCAACATTATGGCGAAAATAATGTTAATGAAGCGCGTTTAAAAATGGCATATTTACCTAGAAATGCTTCACTTCTTGACAATCCAATTTCATCGGCTCCGGGATTTAGAATTGAAAATGTTTTTGTGATGGCGGGTATTCCTAAAATTTTCCAAGCAATGTTTGAGGCTTCAAAAAAAGAGTTAAAAATTGGTTGTAAAATTATTTCTCGTGAAATAAAAATTTCCTTAACGGAGAGTTTAATTGCAAAAGATTTAACAGATTTACAAAATCAATATCGCGATATTTCGATGGGAAGTTATCCCTTTGAAGGCGGAACTTCGTTGGTTTTTAGGGGTTATGATAATAATATTTTGCAACAAGCATTTTTAAAAATGCAAAATTTAATTATTAAAATTAATGCAAAATCAATTATAGAAATTTTATAATGTCTAATAAAACGGTTTTAACACAAAATAAAAATAGCTATTCAGATGAAGATGAGATTCAAAATGAATATAATAATTTCATTAAAGAATCGGTTTTGAATGGAAAATATTTTCAAGATGGACGCGAGTGGTATATTTTTAAATATATCACTCCGATCTGCGATAGGGCGATGTTAATTATTTGTCTTGCTCTTGTTTCCGTAATACTTTACATGGTTCAACTTATGGGTTCATCAATGTATCCCATAAAAGTTTCGCAAGCGATATTTATTCCGCCCCAAGATTTATCACTTTATCAAGTAAGTATTGCCAACATTAAACCAAAAAGAGGCGAAGCGAACTTTGATCCCGAAGTCCAAACTTTTGATGAATCAGTTTTGAAATATTTAATTTCGGGTTACATTAAAAATCGCGAGAGTTTTGATTTTAGAAATGGCTTAGTTGAAGACGTTAATAAAAAATTTAATCAAATAAAATCTAATTCAACATTTAGAGAATATAAAAATTTTCAATTGATAATGTCGAAGAATAATAAAAATAGTCCTATTCATAATTTTGGTAAAAATATCAAAAAAGAAATCTCAATTAATTCTATAAAATTTATAAGAAAAGAGGGTAGAAATGCTTTTGAAAAAGCGCTATTTTATATAGCAAATTCGCCTCCGCTTGAAGCGGATGTTGATTTTACCGCCACTACAATCACGGTGAATGACATCAATGAAAAAAATAATGCTTATGAAAGATTTTTAGTTAAAATAAAATATGATTATCAGCAAATTTTTAAAAATGATAAACAGCCTTCAATCGGCTTTAACGTTAATCAATATGTTTTATATAGAATCAAAAATTAACATATTTTATTAGTTAAATTAAAAATAATTAACATTGTTCTTGATATAAAAACAAGATTAGGAAAAATAAAATAAACATAAAAATTATTCACAATCAAAATATGCCTAACAAAATTAATTTTTCGCAAATATTTTTCATAAAAAATTCTCGCTTAAAGCTTGGTTATTTTTTGCTAAATTTGCTTATAATTTCGTTTTTTTATTCTTATTTATTGGCATCAAAAGCTGTTTCTGCACAGCTTCCGCGTTACCTCGGCAGTGAAAAAAAATTTCGTAGTTATATTTATAATCCAAATGAACTTTATCGTTATTTTGGTCATTACACCTACCAAGGATTTATTGAATTTAGCGCCGGTGAAACCGTTAGCACAATTTCAATGGGTAACCCAACTTTATGGTTGGTTGAAACTCTCGATAATCGGATTTTTTTAAAACCAGTTGGTGAAGATAATTCTGAAACAAATATGACGGTTTTGACAAGCAAAAGAGTTTATCATTTTGAATTGGTAGCCAAGGAAGCCAAAGGTTTAGATGATAAGGATTTAATTTTTGTGGTTAAATTTGCTTATCCCGATGATAAAGATAAAAATTTGGTTGAATTTGCCAAAACTCCGCCTTCAGATGAGCCCGACATGCGTGATTTATCGAGCTATAATTTCAACTATCAATATACTGGCGATAAAACCATCGCTCCTTCCAAAGTTTTCGACGATGGCGTCTTTACTTATTTCCAATTTAATGCAAAAAATTCTGAAGTGCCGGCGATCTATTCTGTTGATTCCGAAGGCTTTGAATCTTTAGTGAATTATAGAATTACCGAAACCTATATGATTGTTGAAAAAGTTGCTCCGCAATATAGTTTACGCAATGGTGGAGACATAGTTTGTGTTTACAATATGGAAACTTATACCAATGGAAAAAATCGTCAAACAACGGTGATGCCTAATGATAAGAATGTTAAACCAATGCAGGGATTTGAAGTAAGCGGTTATAATGACGCCAGCTCTTCAATGAATAATG
>JBIIFQ010000096.1:0-4977 GCA_044237235.1 Rickettsiales bacterium | reverse complement strand
TAGAAGGATCGAAGAATTTAAGTTTCTAAGTAATAAAGAATTCGTTGATAATTTGATTGATGCTTTTGATTGTTCAACTTTAGATGCAAAAACATCAGAATTAAAAATCGCTGAAAAGCATTTGAAAAGTTTCTTAAGTAAAAATACTAGTTTTGTTGAAAAACTTGCAAATATTAGTACTGATGTAGATGATGATAATAAAGGTTTAGCTAATCATTTATTAGACCATCTATTTAAAAACATGTCTTCAAAAAATTCTCGTTTGAGTCCGATTGCTAAAAACACTTATGATCAACAATTAGAAGATTTAAGAGAAAATTTAACGAAAAAAATTCTTGCATTTAAAGATAAATTATCGAGTGGTAAATTATCAGCATTGGATAGCGATGATCATTTAATTCTTGATTTAATTTTAGAAATTCCGACTAAATTTGACGATATTTTAAAATCAAAATTTACAAATCACGATTATCAATTTGAAGTTGATGATAAAATTGAAGATTTTGTTGAAAAATTAGGTAAAAGAAAATCAATATTTGAATTTAGAAAAACTTGCATCGATCAGGCTGAAATTTATGCGAATAAAGCCAAAGAAATCCAAGCTTCACCTGCCAAATCAAGTCAGGGCCGATAATTAATTTGTTATTTTTTTTGGTATTTTCTATCCCTGATTTTATCAAAAAATTACTTAATTCTTCTAAATTTTTTGATATAATTTGGATATATTTTTTTAGTATAATTTTGCACAATTTTGCATTCCATCATTTTTTCTGGCGACATTTTGTGAATATGAAATGATTCGATATTTGGAATTCTTATAACCGTAAAATTTTCGTTACTTTTTTCGCGCATTTTTCTTTTATAATCTTTTTTTATCGCCTCTTCAACCTCTTTAGCATAAGTAAAGCGAATCATAAATTTTTTATTTTCCGGGCAGATAATTTCAGTCGAAATATTGCTTCTTTCAATTTCACTTTGACTAGGTGAACAAGAAAAAATAAAACACATAACAAATGTTAATAAAAATATTTTATCTAGGAATAATGGCTCCGATATTTTCATAAATTGTTTTGAAAAAATTACTTTTGTGACCATCAACAAAAGTTTTGTTTTGATTGAAAAAATATTTATTATCTTCATCTTCCAAATTAAGTTTTTTAACATAATTAACTCGCTGTTCATCATCGAATTTTAATACCAAAACATCTCTCTCCACAATGTTTGGTTTGAAAAATAAAATATATTTAATATTTTCTGAATAATAAATCCAAATCTCTTTTTCTTTGGCGTAAGAAATTATGGTCGGACTTCCTAAATTTTTCAATAAAGTATTTTTTGAAGTAACGCCTTTTTGAATAAAATTTATATCATTATTTTCAAACATATATCCAGATTTATCAACCCTAAAAGAGCAGGCGGAAACAGCGAAAAGTAAAAGTAGAAAAGTAAAAAATTTCATTTTTATAAAATTGAGAGTTGCATTTATTTAATCTTGATAATATGATTTTGCTTTATTTATATGGTTTACATTTTATATTTAATTAATTTTTATTTAAACCAATTTTTTAATTTTATTTTTAATTTTTATGGCAGTTCCTAAAAAGAAAAAATCAAGCTCTAGAAGCTCTATGAGAAGAGGAAGCAACGGCACATTTGAAGCTGATTTCCCCAATGTAATTGTTGATAAATCTTCCGGAGATTTTAAACTATCTCATCATATTTCTCCAGATGGAACTTACAATGGTAAGCAAATAATCAAAAAGAAAGTTAAAAAACCTTCACAAGAATAAATCATCGTGGCTGCAAAACTTAACATCGCACTTGATTGTATGGGTGGAGACAAAGCCCCTCAGATTGTTATCGAGGGAGCTGATTTAATTGCTTCAACCAATCATAATGTCCATTTTTTATTATTTGGTAATTCAAAGAAAATTTTACCAATAATGAATCATTGTCGTTATTTAAAAGGACGCTATGATTTAATTCACACCGATGAAGCGGTTTCGTCTGATGAAAAACCTTCCAACGCCTTGAGAAGACTCACTCAATCAAGTATGAGATTAGCAATTGACGCTGTAAAAGATGGCAAAGCTGAAGTGGTTATTTCGGCGGGAAATACTGGCGCTCTTATGGCGATTGCCAAAGTTGTGTTAAAACCTCTTCCTTCAATTGATCGCCCTGCAATTGTTACTTCAATTCCTAATAAAAAAAATGGTGGCACAGTTTTTCTCGATATGGGTGCCAATATTGAATGCGATGCATCCGTTCTTTTTCAATTTGCAGTAATGGGTAGAGCATTCGCGCGCTCAGTATTAAAAATCGATAATCCTAAAATTGGAGTTCTTAATGTTGGCTCTGAAGAGTTAAAAGGTCATGAGCATGTAAAAAATGTTGCCAATCTTTTAAGAAATAGTGAATTAAAAAATGATTTTTATGGCTATGTTGAGGGCGATGATATAGTCAAGGGAACTGTTGATGTTGTTGTAACCGACGGCTTTACGGGCAATATTACTTTAAAAACATTAGAAGGAACGGTTAAATTTATTTCATCACTAATTAAAGAAGGTTTTACCTCTTCAATTTGGTCAAAAATTGGTTATTTATTAGCATCAAATTCATTGAGTAAAGCGACTAAAAAAGTTGATCCGCGCATGCATAATGGAGCAATGTTAATTGGCTTAAATGGGGTGGTTATAAAAAGCCATGGAAGCACTGATGCCATTGGTTTTGCCAATGCAATCAAAGTTGCAATTTCATTAATTGAAAATAAAATTAATGACAAAATAATCGAAGAAATTAAATTAAATGAAACGGCTATCACTAACGCTATAAATCCCAACAATTCAGCGCCAAATAGCTCTGAATCTAACTAAAAAAAACATGAAAATTTTTGCAAAAATTACCGCAACTGGCTCATATGTCCCAAGCAAAATTGTAACAAATTTTGATTTATCCAAAGACGTCGACACTAATGACGAATGGATTGTCGAAAGAACCGGAATTAAGCAACGTCATATCGCTGATAAATCAGAATTAACCTCAGATTTAGCTTTTAAAGCTTCGCAAAATCTTTTAGAAAATTATAAAATGAAGGCCGAAGAAATCGACATGATAATTGTGGCGACAACCTCGCCAGATTTAACATTTCCATCAACCGCTTGCATTTTGCAACATAAATTAAAGGCGCACAAAGCCTTTTGTTTCGATGTTCAAGCGGTATGTTCAGGCTTTATTTATGCGCTTTCAATTGCTAATAATTTTATCCAAAATGGTTCGGCAAAAAAAGTTTTAGTGGTTGGCAGTGAAACCCTTTCGAGAATTGTTGATTGGAGTGATCGCAACACTTGCGTTTTATTTGGAGACGGGGCAGGGGCTGTTATGCTCGAAGCTACCACCGCAGAAAATTGCGGAATAATTTCTTATTCTCTTCATTCCGATGGCTCTTTAATTGATATTTTAAAAACCTCGGGCGGTTCATCTTTTAACCAAAAATCTGGCTTCATTGAAATGTCGGGGCGTGAAGTCTTTAAACATGCGGTTGATAAAATGGCTAATTCAGTTTTAGAAACCTTAGAAAAAGTTAATTTAAAAGTCGAGGATATAGATTTATTAATTCCGCATCAAGCAAATTTACGCATTCTAAATTCGGTTGCCACGCGCTTAAAAATTCCACTCGAAAAAGTTATTATCACTGTTGAAAATCATGCTAACACTTCGGCGGCGTCGATTCCGCTGGCTTTAGATTTTGCAAATAAAAATAACAAAATTAAAAAAGGCGATTTAATCATTCTCGAAGCCCTCGGGGGAGGGCTCACCTGGGGATCAATCGCCCTAAGATGGTAAATTAAGCTTCATCTTTTTGGCTAAAAATCCCTAAAAAGCCTCAGCCGTATGTCCATACGGCTTCATTTTTTAAAGATTTTTATCTCAAAAATATTTTGCTTAATTATTCCGCTTAATTTTGCTTAATTATTCCGCTTAATTTTGCTTAATTATTCCGCTTAATTTATTTCGTTTAGTTAATCTGCTTTTAAAGATTTTTATCTCAAAAATATTTTGCTTAATTATTTAACTTCATTATTTTGCTTGGTTACTAAACTTATAAAAAAATTTTAACTTTTTTGCCGATAGGAAGTAATCTTGTTTCGATATAAATAAAAAATTATCAAATATGGAAATAAAAAAATACAAAGCTTTTTCTTTGATAGAAATTTCTATGGTTATTGTCATTATTGGTATTTTGATTGCAGGAATTTCAACTGGCATTGATTTATATAATGATGCTAGAATAAGTAAAGCTCAATCCCTTACGAAATCTTCAAAAGTTCCAAGAATTCCTGATTTAATTTTGTGGCTAGATTCAGTTTCTTTAGAATCTTTTACAAAAAAAATGGTGCAAGATGAAAAAATTGCTAATTGGAAAGATATAAATCCATTCTCTGTTAGTAAATTAGAAGGCTATCAGACATCAGACAATTTTAAACCAACATATAATTATAATTCAATTTCTGGATTGCCAGCTGTTAAATTTAACTCAACTTGCATGAGAGTTGATATTGATATTTACTATTTACAAAGACCCAACATTACCGTATTCGCTGTTTTTAAAATTAACGGCAATAATGCTTTGAATGGTTTATGGGGTAATCCTTTATTTGGTAATGATTCTGTGGGTTGGGGTAGATTTTTAATTTTAATTAAAGGATCAGTTTTAAATAATATGGCCATTTCAAATGGCAATGGAACCTTTACAAAAACATTTAATACCACTTTAAATAATCCATATCAGTTAACTTATGTTTCGCAACAATCAGTAACAAACGGCTCTTATTTAAGACGCAATGGAGTATCATCATCTCCTCATACCGAAACTTTTCAATTTCTTCAAAATAGCTGGATTAATTTAGGTTCTGATGGAAGTGGAACTTCTGGGGGGTGCGATTTGTTGTCAAATTTTGATTTGGGTGAATTTATAAT
>JBIIFQ010000095.1:0-4986 GCA_044237235.1 Rickettsiales bacterium | reverse complement strand
CAATTGGCTTATATCAAAATGGTAAATTGGTGGCGTCGACACCTGAAAATCTTGGAGAAATTAACTTTTCCCCAATTAAAATTGGACGCGGTGGGACTGATCTAAATGTTAATTCTGAGTTTGATTTATCTGAATTCATCATGGTTTATGGAAAATTAAAAAACGATCATAAGCTTGATATCGAAAATTATTTGGCCAAAAAATATTCTATAAAATTAGAACGTTAATTTGTCTCTTGAAGTTTTTTTGTAAAAGAGTTAAAATTATTTCTCGGATTATAACTAAATTTTTTTCAAATAAATTATGGGCAAAAGTTTCTTAAGTTGGGTAGTGATTTTTTTGGTCATGATCGCTTTTTCAAATTTTATTGTTGGTGCCGATGGGCTCAACGGCAATAAGATGGCTTTTAGTGACTTCATGAAAAAAGTTAATGATGGCGAAGTTGTTCAAGTTGATATTAAGGGCAATGATTTAGAAGGAATTTTAAAAGACGGCGGTCGCTTTTATACGCATCTTCCGCAATATCCAAATCTTGTCGACAAACTCCAAGAAAAAAATGTTGCCATAAATTCTTTGCCATTAGTGAGTAAATCTGAAAAAATTGTGGCAGGATTTTTGGGTTGGTTGCCATTTTTAATCATGATTGGTTTGTGGTTATATTTCGCCAAAGGGGCTGCAGGCAAGGGTGCGGGTGGTGCTTTTGGTTTTGGCAAATCGCGCGCTAAACTTCTTCAAGAAAATAAAAATAAAGCAACTTTTGCTGATGTCGCTGGCATTGATGAGGCTAAACAAGAGCTTACCGAAATAGTTGATTTTCTTAAAAATTCCAAAAAATATACCGATGTTGGCGCTAAAATTCCTCGCGGTTGTTTATTGATTGGTTCTCCGGGAACTGGTAAAACGCTTTTAGCCCGCGCTATTGCGGGTGAGGCGGGGGTGCCATTTTTTTCAATTTCTGGATCCGATTTCGTTGAGATGTTTGTCGGAGTTGGTGCTAGTAGGGTTCGCGATATGTTTGAGCAAGCAAAAAAATCGGCACCTTGTATAGTTTTTATCGATGAAATTGATGCGGTTGGGCGTCACAGAGGCTCTGGAGTTGGTGGTGGAAATGATGAGCGCGAACAAACTTTAAACCAAATGTTGGTCGAAATGGACGGTTTTTCGGAAAATGAAGGCGTCGTTATTATCGCGGCGACCAATCGTCCCGACGTTCTTGATCGCGCTTTGCTTCGTCCTGGTAGATTTGATCGCCAAATTACAGTGCCCAATCCTGATATTTTAGGGCGCGAACAAATTCTTGCGGTGCATTTGAGAAAAATTCAAATGGCTTCCGATGTCGATGCTAAAGTTATCGCTCGAGGCACACCGGGTTTTGCTGGAGCTGATTTAGCTAATTTGGTAAATGAGGGGGCTTTGATGGCGGCGCGATGTAATCAAAAAATGGTTACCATGAAAAATTTAGAAGATGCGAAAGATAAAATCATGATGGGAAGCGAAAGAAAATCGATGGTGATGCAAAAATCTGAAAAAGAACTTACGGCTTATCATGAATCGGGGCATGCAATTACCGCTATAAATTGCGAAAATTCTGATCCAATTCACAAAGCCACAATTATTCCAAGAGGCAGAGCTCTTGGCTTGGTAATGCGTTTACCTGAAACTGATCGCTTTTCAATTACTCGTGCTAAATTACATGATGATTTAGTCGTTGCCATGGGTGGTCGCGCGGCCGAAGAATTAATTTTTGGATATGATAAAGTGACTACGGGAGCGATGTCGGACATTGAGCAGGCTACTAATATGGCACGAAGCATGGTGGTAAAATGGGGCTTGAGCGATAAAGTTGGAACAGTTGATTTTAGCGAAGATGAGTCGATGAAACCTTACGGCTCTTCAAAAGCTTATTCCGAGGAAACTGGTAAATTAATTGATTCCGAAATCAAAAGAATTGTCGATGAAGCCTATAAAAAAGCCAAAAAAATTCTGAATGACAAAAAAAATGATCTTGAAAAATTAGCAAAATGTTTATTGGAATATGAAACTTTGAGTGGCGATGAGATTAAGGATTTGTTGGCGGGCAAGGAGATTAGAAAAAATTATACAAATTCTGGAAATGATAGTGATCAAAAACAAAATACCTCATCTCATTTTATTCCAAATGTAAGTGAGGCATAATGATTTTTAGAATTTTATTCATATAAATCTTTGAATTAAAAAATTAAGAATTAAAATTAAATTTAACATAAAATTAACCAATAAAAAATTTTAAAATATGCAGTTTGAAGTACAAAAATCAGTTTTATTAAAAGCGATTGCCGACACTAACGGCGCGGTTGAAAAGAAAAATACCATACCAGTTTTACAAAATATAAAAATTGCCGTGAGTGATGATAAAGTTACATTATCAGCAACCGATATGGATATCCTTATCACCTCAACTTTTGATTGCGATATGAAGGATTCTGGACAAACTACTGTTCCGGCGCAAATGTTTTTTGATGTTATTCGTAAAATTCCCGAAGGAGGGATTTTAATAAAATTAGAAAATTCTTTAAGTCTACAAATTAAATCTGGGAAATCAAAATACAATCTTCCATGCATTGATGCCAGTGAATTCCCAGCTTTATCCGAAGGCGAAATGGGTGAAGAAGTTGAAGTTGATGGAATCAAAATTGCTAAAATGATTGATAAAACTCGCTTCGCAATTTCCAATGATGAAACTCGCTATTATCTAAACGGATTGTTCTTTCAAGCTTTCCAAAAAGATGAGAAAATTGAAATCAGAACCGTTGCCACCGACGGACATCGTTTGGCTTTATCATTTTTAGAATCCGATTTAACCAAGCCTTTTGGCATAATTATTCCGCGCAAATCGGTGAATGAAATTCGTCGCATTATTGAAGGTGCTAAAAAAATAAAAATAGCGGTTTCGCGTGCTAAAATTAAGGTTATAGCTGATAAATCAACGATTGTTTCCAAGTTAATCGATGGAGAATTTCCTGATTATGATAAAGTTTTGCCAAAAAATAATACGCATTTGGCATTGGTTAATCGCAAAATATTTTTTGATTGCGTTGACCGCGTTTCAACTGTTGCCAGCGATAAACATCGTTCGGTAAAAGTAATCGTAGAAAATGGCAAAATGTCGTTGCAAGTTGGAAGTGATGAAAATTCTCTAGCCTTTGAAGAGCTTGACGTTAATTACTCGGGCGAAAGAATTGAAACCGGATTTAATTCGCGTTATCTGCTCGATATTATTGCTCAAATTGATAAAGAAGAGTTGATTATTCGCTTCCGTGACGGCATGTCACCGGCATTGATAGAGGCTCAAGACATGAATTCGGTTTATGTAATTATGCCCGTCAGAGTTTGAGTATGATTTAAAATAATGCAAACCACAATTTCCAAATTAGTTCTCAACAATTTTCGTAATTTTTCTACTAAAAAATTTGAGTTTAATTCTAATCAAATTTTATTTTGTGGAGCCAATGGTGTTGGTAAAACTAATGTTCTTGAGGCACTGTCTTTAATGGGGCGAAGTCCAACTTTGCGTGGCGATGAATATGATGAAATGCTAAAAAAAGATGCTACAAATTTTTCAATTTATTGCGAATTAAAAAATCATAATTTTTTAGAAAAAATTGCCGTAAAATTCGATAAAAATTCTAAGAAAAAAACTTATGAATTTAATGGAGAGCCAAGTGGTTCAAAGCGTCAGGCAGATTTAAAAAATCATCTAATTAATTTTATAAGCCTAACTCCACAAATTGAACAATTATTTATTTTGGGTAAATCGCAAAGGCGTGAATATCTTGATAAAATTGTGTGCGACATTGATTTTACCCATCAAAATCGCCTCAATGATTACCAAAAATTACTTAAAGAAAGATTGCTGATTTTACAAAAATATCGCAATCAAAATTTGGGTGAAAAATGGCTTAATATTATTGAGAATAATATCGCTGAAATCGGGATTTCTATTGCCTTCGCCCGCATTGAGGCAATTGAATTTTTTAATAAAGCAATCACTTCTTTTTCATCGAATTTTCCTAAAACTTTTTTGGAAGTTAAGGGTGAAGTTGAAAGTAATATTGCTAAAAAATCATCATTATCTTTGGAAGATTTTTATCGTGAAAAATTAAAATTTAATCGTCAAAATGATTTAGAAAATTTTAAAACGGAATTTGGAATTCATCGAGCGGATTTTGATGCGATTTTTTGCGATAAAAATATTTCGGCAACGAAATCTTCAACGGGTGAACAAAAAGCCATTATGATTTCAATCAGTTTGGCACGAGCAAAAATTTCAGAGAGTTATAAAAATCAACCGACAATTTTAGTTTTTGATGAGGTCGCTTCGCATCTTGATAATCAAAGAAAAATCCATCTTTTTGATGAAATTTCCCAAACCAATTTACAAAGTTTTTTTAGCGCCACTTCGCAAGATTTGATTCCCGCCAGCAAGGTTAATAATTTTGAAATATTTGAATTCGCTTTAACGCCAAATTAACTCGAAAATTTAGGAATTAAATTTTATTTTTTTTTAAAAATGAAAATACATCATTTTTTGCTTTAAAGCTTTCCTCATTTACAAAATACATAGAAAATTTATCCTTTTTTCTTTTTACAAGAAATTCTTTGCGAACAAAATCTGCTAGGTCTTTTATAGAATTTTTAAAATTCTTAAAATTCTTAAGAAAAAACATATTATTTCTCTATTCTGATTTTAATTTTTAATTAAATATATTGGCAATGATGCCAATTTAACTTTTCTGAAGCTTAAACACATCTCAATCTTTTTTAAGATAAACCTTCCCTACGAAGCCTCGACTTGCTATTTATTATTTTTTTTATTTATAAAAAAAAATTTGTTTAAACAATTAATAAATTTATTGATGAATTTTGAAAAAGTTATATTTCTATAAAAATGCAAAATTTCATTATAAACAATAAATTAGTATAGTTTTTTTTAAAAATAAAAAAATT
>JBIIFQ010000094.1:0-5033 GCA_044237235.1 Rickettsiales bacterium | reverse complement strand
GTTTCCTTTACCGCTTCCCATTCTTACCTCAGCTGGTTTTTTAGTAACTGGTGTATGAGGGAAAACCATTATCCACAATTTACCAGATCTTTTCATATATCTGGTGATTACCTTTCTGGCTGACTCTATTTGTTTAGAATTCAATTTAGAGGGCTCTAAAGCTTTTAAACCGAAGGAGCCAAATTTCAAAGTGTTTCCTGAGCATGATACTCCTAGGATTTTTTTTCCACCTTTTTGCGCTTTTCTATATTTTGTCTTAGCAGGAATTAACATTTCTTATAAAATTAAATTTGTTACAATGTTGATATTTTCTTTTTTTCAACAAAACCTTTATATATCCAAACCTTCACACCAATAACTCCATATCCAGTATATGCATTAGCAATTGCATAATCAATATTACAACGAAGTGTGTGAAGAGGAACTGATCCTTCTTTGTACCATTCGGTTCTTGCGATTTCAGCTCCACCTAATCTTCCTGAGCAACTAACCTTAATACCTAGCGCTCCATATTTAATTGCGGATTGCATGACTTTTTTCATTACTTTTTTGAATGCCGCTCTACCTTCTAGTTGTTTTGCGATAGATTGAGCAACAAGGGATGAACTAATGTCTGGCTTGTCAATTTCAACAATTTTAACTTCAACTTTGGTTCCAGCAATTTTTTCGACCGATTGATTAATTTTTTCAATATCTAAACCTTTTTTTCCAATCAAAACACCTGGTTTAGAAGTTTTTATTACTAAATTAATTTTATCAGAAGGTCTTTCAATTATTACAGACCCAATGCCACAATGTGAGTAACTGGTCATGATAAATTTTCTTATTGCAACGTCATTTATTAATTTTTTTGCATAATTTTTTTTATCAAACCAAACAGATTCCCAATTTTTGTTATTTAACAATCTGAATCCAACAGGATTAACTTTCTGACCCATTTATTTTTCCTCTTTTATTTTTTTTAACTTTTTTTCTTCCTCTTTTTCAGAAAGAATAACGGTAATATTACTATAGGTTTTTAATATCCTACTAGATTTACCTCGACCCCTTGCAGCAAATCTTTTTAGAGCAAAAGCTCTTCCAACATTTACTTCTTTAACAAATAAATTATCAACATCCATGTTATGATTGTTTTCAGCGTTTGACATAGCTGAATATACCAATGCTCTTACAGTGGTAGAAATTTTAAGTTTTGAGAATTGAAGCAATTTTAGTGCTTCAGAAACTTTAAGTCCAGTAATATTTTTAGTTACTTTCATAACTTTTACGGGACTTGATTTAACAACTTTTTGAGATGCTTTAACTATTTTTTGTGTCATAAATTTATTTATTCTTTTGTAACTTTTTTATCTCCACCATGTCCATAAAAAGTTCTAGTTGGTGCAAATTCTCCGAACTTATGACCAACCATACCTTCAGTGACAGAAACTGAAACAAATTTTTTGCCATTGTGAACCGCAAAATTTATACCTACAAATTGTGGAAGTATAGTTGATCTTCTAGACCATGTTTTAATGATCTGTTTTTTTGAAGAAGCTGTATAATCCTTTGCTTTTTTTAATAAGTACCCATCAATATATGGGGGTTTTTTAATTGATCTAGCCATATTATTTTACTCTCCTTGATTTTACAATAAATCTGTTTGTACTTTTACTTCTTTTTCTAGTAATTTTACCTTTAGTTGGTTTACCAGTTGGGGACACCGGGTGTCGTCCTCCTGATGTTTTACCTTCTCCACCACCATGAGGGTGATCAACCGGGTTCATCGCAACACCTCTTACTGTTGGCCTTATACCAAGCCATCTAGATCTTCCGGCCTTTCCAATTGTAGTATTTTTATTATCTAAATTTGAAACGGTTCCAATAGTAGCCATACAATCTAGGGAAAATAATCTAATTTCGCCAGATTGCATTTTTATAAGAGCATATCCTCCGTCTTTTCCGACTAATTGAGAATAATTTCCTGCCGATCTTGATACAACACCGCCACAGCTTGGTTTAATTTCAATATTATGGATAATAGAACCGATTGGGATAACAGATAATGGCATTGCATTTCCAACCTTAACATCAATTAGACTTTTTGATGAAATAATAGTATCGCCAATATTTAATTTGTTTGGAGCTAATATATATGAGTAAATTCCATCGGAATATTTTACCAAAGCAATAAAAGCAGTTCTGTTTGGATCATATTCAATCCTCTCAACTTTAGCTTCAATATCATATTTGTCTCTTTTAAAGTCGATGACTCTAAAAGTTTTTTTATGACCAGCAGACTTATGTCTAACTGTAATGTGACCAAAGTTATTTCTACCAGATTTTTCAGTACTTTTTCTAGTAAGCATTTTTAATGGAGATCCCTTCCAGAGCTCACTTCTATCTATCGCAACATAGTGTCTTAATGTTGGCGTTACTGCTTTAAAATTTTTTAGTGCCATTTTTTATGATCCAAAATTAATTGTTTGATTTTCTTTTAGAGTTATAGTGGCTTTTTTAATCGAACCTTTGGTTCCAAAAACACCCTTAAATCTTTTATTCTTTTCAGACGTGTTAATTATATTAACTTTTACCACATCAACATTATAAATTTTTTTTATAAGTGATTTTAATTGGCCTTTGCTACATGATTTATCTATATTAAATGTGTACTTCCCCAAAGAAAGTTGTCCATTAGATTTTTCAGTATAAACTAACCCTTTAATTTTATCGTAATTCAATATTGCTGTCATTATTTTAATACTCCTGCAATTTTAGTTGAGAATGATTTTGAATCAATTATTAAATGTTCATAATTAACTAAATCAAATGTATTTATCGCTTTGCAATCTAAAATCTTTATGTTTTTTATATTTCTAGCAGATAATTCAATTTTTTTGTCACCATCATGAACAATTAGTGCACTTTTGATGTTATTTTCTAATAATATTTTTCCAATCACTGATGTTTTTATGTGTTTGTTTATCGCCAAATATGTGAAAACTTTATTTTCCAATAGTTTATTTTTTATGGCATCATCAATTGCTATTTTTGCAATTTTTTTAGGTATTGAGAAGTCAAAACTTCTTGGATTTGGCCCGTGACAAGCTCTACCACCAACAAATTGAACCGATCTTCTGCTACCTTGACGAGCTCTTCCGGTTCCTTTTTGTTTCCATGGCTTGGCTGTTGTTCCAGAAATTTCTGACATTTTTTTAGTGCTAGCTGTTCCTGCTCTGTTTCTCGCTTGTTGCCATCTTATGACATAAGCTACTGTTTTTGCGCTAGCAATTTTAATTTCTACTTCAGATTTAAATTCTTTTGAAGAAATTTTTCCTTCTTCAAAGTTTATTTCTGGTACCTTAAATGATTTCATAAATATTTTAATAATTACTTAATTTTACGATCAAATCCGATCCATTTCTTCCTGGAACAGAACCTTTTACCGCTATAACTGAATTTTCGTTGTCAATATACTCAATTTCTAGATTTTTAACTGTAATGTTATCAACACCAAGATGTCCAGCCATTTTTTTTCCTTTAAATGTTTTACCGGGATCTTGTCTTTGACCTGTAGAACCATGAGAACGGTGAGAAACCGAGACACCATGAGAAGCTTCTAAGCCTCTAAAATTCCATCTTTTCATTACACCAGCAAAACCTTTTCCTGAAGAAGTTCCCCTTATAGAAACTTTATCACCTTCCTTAAAAAATTTGGAAATTTCGATTGAATCTCCAATATTAATTTGTGTAGATTTTTTTATTTTTGATGAATGAATTTTTTTATAAACTGGTATTTGTTTTTTATTAAATAAACCGATCACTGATTTACTAATTTTTTTAAAATTATCAGTTTTGATGAATGCAAGAGAAGCTGAACTATATTCTTCTTTTGAGTTGTCTAATTCTATGACTCTATTGTCATGTAACTTTATCATTGTAACGGGTACGGATGATCCATTGCTTTTGTAAACATGTGTCATTCCGATTTTTTTTGCAAGTAATTCCAACATTTAATCCTCTAATTTTTATTTTCGTTTAGCGCAATTTTTATATTAACACCAGCAGAAAGATTTAACTTCATTAATGCGTCTACAGTTTGTGTTGTTGGTGAAATTATTAGTAGTCTTTTTGAAGATCTTATTTCAAATTGCTCTCTTGAGTCCTTGTCTACATGGGGACCTCTTAATACACAAAATTTTTGAATTTTTGTAGGAAGAGGAATTGGACCTTTAATAGCAGCTCCAGTTCTTCTAACCGTACCAATAATTTCGTTCATTGCTTTATTTAAAACGAAATGATCGAATGACTCTAATGTTATTTTAATACTTTCTTTGTTTTTCATAATTTATTTTTTCTGACTAAATCTACTTAATAATTTTACTTACAACTCCGGCCCCTACTGTTCTGCCACCTTCACGGATAGCGAAACGAAGACCTTCTTCCATGGCGATTGGAGCGATTAGTTCTACATTGAGTTTAGTGTTGTCTCCAGGCATAACCATTTCAACACCTTCTTGTAATGTTACTGAACCAGTAACATCTGTAGTTCTGAAATAGAATTGTGGACGATAATTTTTGAAGAATGGTGTATGACGACCACCTTCATCTTTACTCAAAATATAAACTTCGGCTTCGAAGTGAGTGTGTGGAGTGATAGTACCTGGTTTACACAGAACTTGTCCTCTTTCAACATCTTCTTTTTTAGTACCACGAAGAAGAACTCCCGCATTATCACCTGCACGACCTTCATCAAGAAGTTTTCTAAACATTTCGATACCAGTACAAGTAGTTTTTTGAGTAGCTTTGATACCGACGATTTCGATCTCTTCGTTAACTTTAACAATACCTCTTTCTATTCTTCCAGTAACTACTGTTCCGCGACCAGAAATTGAGAACACATCTTCGATTGGCATCAAGAATGGTTGATCAACTGGACGTTTTGGTTCTGGGATGAAGGCATCAACTGCATCCATCAAAGCTTGGATTGATGGCTCACCAAGTTCTGAAGTATCGCCTCCTAAAGCTTTTAAAGCTGAACCTTTAATGATTGG
>JBIIFQ010000093.1:0-5056 GCA_044237235.1 Rickettsiales bacterium | reverse complement strand
TAGTCTTTGTGAACGCTTCGAATTTGTACCATTTTTCCATCGATACGATAACGAACTCGCAAAAATTTTTCTTCAGGTTCAAAGTGTAAATCTGATGCGCCGTGGTGAACGGCGTCATTTAAAACCGCATCAACTAAACGCACCATCGGACTTTTATAATCGCCACGCAGTTGCGTTTCATCGTTCATTTTGGCGGCACCACCACTTTCGATTTCTTTCAAAATACCTTCGATCGACATCTCATAATCATAATATTGATCGATAGACTGCATTATTTCAGCTTCGGAAACGAAAACTGGATCGATTCTGAAATTTGGTGGGAAAAATCGACGCATTTGATCAATGGCTATAATGTCAAAAACATCGACCATCGCTACTAAAATCGAATCTGCCGTGTATGAAATTGGAATTAGTTTATTATGAACCGCAAAATCTTTTGGAATTTTTTTTACTAATTTAGAATCAACAATTGAGGCTTTTAAATCGAACTTTTTCATTCCTGATGATTCGTTTAAAATTTCGCCCAAAGCCCCTTCGGAGACGAAACCCATGTCAACTAAAATGACGCCTAAACTTCTAGTATTTCCAACGCGCTCACGTTCTTTTAAAGCGATATTTAATTGATCTTCAGAAATAACTTTTTTGTCCAACAATTTACTGCCAATATCTGCACCAGAAGAGATTGGAGCTAGTGGAATATTTTGTATAGTTTTGTTATCAATATTTGATTTCATTAGCGCATAAAAAATTGGTTTTTTTAAATTTGATATTGTTAGAATCCAAAGTCAATAATTTAAAATTTTTTATATCATATTTTTTTAATTTAATTAATTTTATTACAACTTTCTCAATTTTATTTACTTTAATTTTTAAATTCATGTCCGTAGTTGTTAGATTCGCACCATCGCCAACTGGCTATCTTCATATCGGCGGAGCACGTACCGCCTTATTCAATTATTTATTTGCTAAAAATAATTCTGGAAAATTTTTATTGCGAATTGAGGATACCGACAAAGAGCGTTCGACCACTCAAGCCATCGATGCAATCTTACAAGGGCTTGATTGGCTTGGTTTAAAGCATGATGGTAATTATATTTTGCAATCAAAAAATATTGCTCGACATGAAGAAATTGCTAATCAACTTCTTGAAAAAAATCAAGCTTATTTATGTTATACTTCCGCCGAAGAGCTTGAAGAAATGCGTGAAAATGCCGAAAAAAATGGACAAGTTTTTCGTTTCAAAAGTCCGTGGCGCGATAAAATAATGTCGCAATCTTCAAGCGTTAAACCCGTAATTCGTCTTAAAGCTCCACTCGAAGGTTCGACAATTATCGATGATTTAGTTCAAGGTAAAACTGAGGTTAAAAATAATGAATTAGATGATTTAGTTTTGCTTAGAAGTGATGGCTCGCCAACTTACATGTTGGCGGTTGTAACTGATGATCATGACATGGAAATTTCTCATGTTATTCGTGGCGATGATCATTTTACCAATGGCTTTCGCCAAAAAATAATTTATCAAGCGATGGGTTGGAATATTCCACAATTCGCTCACATTCCTTTAATTCACGGTGCCGATGGTGCCAAAATGTCGAAACGTCACGGCGCAACTTCGGTAATTGAATATAAAAATTTAGGTTATGTGCCCCAAGCAGTTAGAAATTATCTCTTAAGACTTGGTTGGTCGCATGGAAATGATGAAATTATTTCCGACGAACAAGCTATCGCTTTATTCAATTTATCTAGCATTGGCAAGTCTCCATCGCGTTTTGATTTTGCTAAATTAAATCATCTTAACAAGCATTATATAAAAAATAGAAGTAATGATGATTTGATAGTTTTAGTGAATGAACAACTGAAACACAAGATTTCTGATGATAATCAACAAAAATTCGTAAAAATAATTAATTTCTCCAAGGAAAAAGTTGAATTAATTCCACAATTGGCAAAAATTTGTGAAATTTATCAAGAAAATTTTCGTGAAAAAATTAACGAAATTGATCAAAAAATTATTGATGAAAAAAAATTATTATTGCAAAATATAAAAGATTCTCTCATACAAATACAAGACTGGAATCATGATTCTATAAAAAATAATCTTGATGATTTTTGTAAAATAAATAATTTAAAAATCAAAGATTTCGGTCCGGTTTTAAGAATCGCTTTAACTTTTTCTTCGGCATCGGCCGGCGGGATTTTTGACGTCGTTGAGCTTCTTGGAAAAAACGAAACTATTTCAAGAATAAATCTTGCGCTTTAATTTTAGTAAATTAAAACTTTTTTAAAATATTAACCGATTTAAAAAATTATGAAAAAAATTTTCGCCTTACTCAGTGTTTTTGTGTTAACAATTTCTAGTGCTAATGCTGGGATATTGAGCCCGTTCGCTAGCACTTATGCAACATTTGAATTGGGGAAATCTGTTTTATCGCATCAATCAATCAATTCTAAATTTGAAAACAGTAATGATTTTTTTGAAAATTTACGACAATTTGAAGACGTCGCTTTGGGTGCTCACATTCGTTTCGGACTTTTTGGCGTCAATGTTAATTGGTCGCAAACTTCATTAAAAAATAATCGAGTTAATGGTTATAATTCTTTAGAATCGCAAGCCAAATATAAATCTGATCAAATTAACACTACCGCATTATTTTTCATACCAATCATTCCAACTCGCGCCGAACTGTTTGTTGAAGCTGGAGTTGTTGACATTGGAAGTAAGCTTCATTATACTCCAACTGGCGGAACAAAAGTTCAACGCAAAGGTCATGAAACCATTGGTCTTTACGGAATTGGTGCTCAAGTTTCGCCATTTGGTGGCGATTTTATTCGCTTATCAGCCCAAAGATATATGGGAAAAATTGGATTACTCGACACGCAATACACAACATTTCGTCTCGGTTATCTAAAATCATTCTAAATATCTTGCTTTAAATTTTTTGGAAAGCCTTCCTGAATTTTATCTCAACTTTTACAATGCCTAATAATTTCTTGTTCACTTCGGAATCAGTTTCTGAAGGTCATCCTGACAAGGTTTGCGACCAAATTTCTGACAGTTTGGTTGATGCCTATTTATCAAAAGATAATCAATCGCGACTGGGAATTGAAACTTTTGCCACTACTAATCGCGTAATTATTGGAGGAGAAATTCGCGCTCCCGAAATTGCAAAAAATGACGTCGAAAATATTATTCGCCAAACCATTAAAGATATTGGTTACGAGCAAAATGGTTTTAATTGGAAAAATCTTGAAATAACTAATTTAATTCACGGACAATCACCCGACATCGCGATGGGAGTTGATGCCAATGCCGATAAAGATGAAGGGGCGGGCGACCAAGGAATTATGTTTGGTTTTGCTTGCGACGAAACTTCAGAATTAATGCCGGCGCCGATTTTTTACGCTCATCGTATTTTGCATAATATTATGGATGCGGTGCGAGCCAAGCAAATTCCAAATCTCGGACCCGATGCTAAAAGTCAAGTCACATTAAAATATGAAAATGGAAAGCCAGTTGGGGCGGAAACAATTTTAGTTTCGATTCAACATCCCGAAGGTTTTACGCAACAAAATGTTCGCGACATAATTCAGCCAATTGTTAAGAAATCAATTCCTGAGGGTTGGATGTGTGAAGATAAAAAATTTCTGGTTAATCCAACTGGAAAGTTTGTAATTGGTGGACCTGATGGCGATGCTGGTTTAACGGGTCGCAAAATTATTGTCGATACTTACGGCGGAGCGTCTCCACATGGTGGCGGAGCTTTTTCGGGAAAAGATCCGACTAAAGTCGATCGTTCGGCGGCCTATATGGCGAGATATTTGGCAAAAAATATTGTTTTTGCTGGATTGGCGGAAAAATGCACGATTCAAATCTCTTACGCAATTGGCGTTTCCAAGCCATTATCGCTTTATATCAATACTCATAAAAATGATTTAGTCGGTGAAAAATTGGTTAAAATTATTAATGAATTAGTTGATTTATCGCCTCGTGGCATTAGAAATCATTTGCAATTAAATCGTCCGATTTACAAAAGAACAGCGAGCTACGGACATTTCGGTCGCAAGCCCGAAAGTGATGGCGGATTTTCTTGGGAAAAAACTGATTTAGCCGAAAAATTAAAAACATTTTTTTAATGATTTACAATATTTTATTAGTCGGTTTTGGTGGCGCAATTGGTTCAATTTTGCGCTACCTTTCCACCGAATTTTTGACCAAATCTTGTAAAATTTTAACAACTTCAATCGGCAAATTTCCAATCGGAACATTTACCGTTAACATAATTGGCTCTTTGATCGCCGGCATTTTATATTTTTTTATTATAAAAAATTTTGAAGATTTTTCTCCGCAATTAAAAAATTTTTTATTAGTTGGAATTCTTGGTGGCTTCACAACTTTTTCGGCGTTCACTTTAGATTTTTTTCGCCTCTTCACTGCGGGCAATCATATTCAAGCCTTGATTTATGCGACCTCATCTGTAATATTAGCAATATTAGCGCTTTTTTTCGGCTTTTATTTAACCAAATTTATTTTTGCTTAATGCAATCTATCCTAGTAAATCAAGACTTAGCGTCACTTCGTATCGACAAATTGTTATGCAAAAAATTTGATATTTCTTTTTCGCTGGCACAAAAATTAGTGCGTGAAAAGAAAATTAAAGTTAATGACAAAAAAGCTGACACCAACTATAAAGCTCAAATCGGCGACACGATTTTAATTTTCGTAAATTTGCCTGGGCGCATTGAAAATAATTATTCCAAACCAACAATTTCTAAACAAAAACAACAAAAATTTTGGGATACAAAAATTTTTGAAGATGAAAATATTGTGGTTATCAACAAGCCTTCAGGTCTTGCTTCACAAGGTGGCAGTGGCATTGATATTTCGGTCGATGATTTTATTAATCTAAAAAATTATCAATTAGTTCATCGTCTCGACAAAGACACTAGCGGGCTTTTGTTAATTGCTAAAAATAATTTAAGTGCCGATTTTTTAACTAATTGTTTCAAAAATAAAACCATTAACAAAACTTACATAGCCTTGGTTTACGGTAATGTA
>JBIIFQ010000092.1:0-5070 GCA_044237235.1 Rickettsiales bacterium | reverse complement strand
ATAAAATTGAAGATCATACCGCCGAGCTTAGAAAGAAAATAGTCGCAGAGGTTTCTAAAGAGCAAAAAAATAACATTCATCTTTCTTTAAATAAAATTGACAAAGATTAATTTTTGAATTTTAAAAATTCATTTTGCAATCAAAATTTTGATTACAATTTGTTTGTCTTTATAAAAATTATCTATTTAATTTTAAAAAACCCAAAAAGACTAATTCCATAATTCCTTTGGTCGAGAATCTCAAAATTTTTTATAAAAAATTCCTCAAATTTTTTAAATTTCTTTGCTTCAAACTCAACAACCAAGAGAGTTTGTGGCTTTAAATATTTTTTTTCTAAAAGATTTTCAACAATTTCTTGATAATTTTCATCATAAGGCGGATCGAGAAAAATTAAATCAAAATCCTCGTTCAAAGAATTTAAATTTTTCACATTTTCTGCTAAAATTTTAATTTGATTTTCAACTTTTAAAAGCTCAATGTTCTTTCTTAAAATTTCTAAATGTTGATAATTATTTTCTACAAAAAAAACTTTTTTAGCACCGCGAGAAATCGCTTCTAATCCAACTGCACCGCTTCCGCAACATAAGTCTAAAAAATTACAATCGATTAAGGAAAAATCTAAATCTTTTAAAAATTTTGCTGATTGTAAAATGTTGAAAAAGGCTTCACGATTTTTGTCGGTGGTGGGGCGTAGAGTTTTTAATTTCTCGCAATCTACTAATTTTCTACCACGAAATTTTCCAGAAATTAAACGCATTTTTTAAAGAAAACGAGCTTTATCGGCATAATAAACGCCAAGTAATTTTACATTCTTCGAAAAAAATCCTAATTCTTCCAAGCCTAGAGCGACATTTCTTTCCGACGGATGACCTTCGATTGAAATAAAAAATTTCGCTTGTTGCGAGGTGCCACTTGGAATATAACTTTCAAGTTTTACTAGGCTTACGCCATTGGTCGCAAAACCTCCAAGTGCCTTGTATAAAGCCCCTGGAATGTTGCGAATGGTGAATAAAAGTGCGGTAATAATTTTATCTTTTTGCGGATCAACTTCTTGTTGATACTTAGAAATCACAATAAAAATAGTGACATTATCATTGCCAGAATCTTGCATATTTTCTTTGATAATTTCTAAATTAAATAAATCACTCGCTAATTTTGAGCACAGCGCCCCCTTGCTTTTATCGCCTAGAGTAGCGATTCTCTCTGCCGCTTTCGCAGTGTTAGAAAATTCGGTAATTTTTACACCTAATTTACGAAGATTTTCTTGCGATTGCATTAAAGCTTGGGGATGTGACAAAACTTCTTTTATATCTTCAAGCTTTGTCCCCCTAAGTCCAACCAGATTATGAGTAATTGGAAAAAAATGTTCTGCAACAATCGAAACATCGTGTTTTTGTAATAAATCGTGAATTTCAGCAACGCGTCCGGCATAAGAATTCTCTAAGGGAATCATGCCATATTTAGCTTCATTATTTTCTACCGCCTTGAAGACTTCATAAAAACTATCGAAGGCTTGCGCTTGCATTTCAGGATAAAATTTTAAGCAAGCTAAATTTGAATTGGCACCATTAGCACCTTGAAAGGCAATGGTTTCATTGTTTTTTGTTTTAACGATTTCTAGCGAAGTCATGTTTTTAAATTTTGATATTTTTAAAAATTATTTAAAGTGTTTTTTTTGATTTTACAAGTTAAAATTAAATTGACAAAGGCAAATAAGCCATTGATAATATTGAACTTGCAAAATTAATTAATTGTAAAATGACAAACACTTTAAACGCCAATTCGCAATTAAATTGGCAAACAAATTCATGGCGTAAATTGCCAATAAAGCAACAGCCTCAGTATTCTAACGCTGATCATCTTCGCAAAGTTGAAGCTGAACTTGCTAATTTTCCACCCTTAGTGGCGATTGATGAAATTGAAAAATTAAAAAATGAACTTGCTTTAGTTTCGCGTGGAGAAGCCTTCTTGTTGCAGGGCGGAGATTGTGCCGAGAGTTTCGTTGAATTTTCCCACAATAACTTAAAAAATTATTTTCGCACCATCATGCAAATGACCATCGCTTTGATGTATGGCATGAAGAAGCCTGTGGTCAAGGTCGGACGCATTGCTGGTCAATATGCTAAACCACGTTCTCAGGGCGATGAAACCATCGGCGACACTACTTTACCGGCATATCGTGGCGATATTGTTAATGCTATTGAGTTTGAAAATAATGCTCGCCAAGCTAATCCACAACGTTTAATCGATGCCTATTTTTATTCATCAGCATCGCTTAATTTTCTACGCTCTCTAGCTCTTGGAGGTTATGGCAATCTCGATAAAGTTAATAAATGGAATGAAGAATTTTCACATAATCTTAATGGAAAAAAACACAGCGAAGAAGTTACCTCTAAGATTAACGACATTTTATCTTTCATGAAATCTTGCGGAATTGATTATAAATCAATGCCACAATTCACCACTGCCAGTTTTTACACTTCTCATGAAGCCCTACTGTTGAATTATGAAGAATCTTTTACGCGTTTTAGCAAAGATCATCAAAAATTTTATGATTTAAGTGCCCATTTATTATGGATAGGAGATCGTACTCGCACCATCGGCGAAGCTCATGTCGAGTTCATGCGCGGTATCGCAAATCCAATTGCTTTTAAAGTTGGACCGTCGCTTAATGACAATGACTTATTGAAACTTCTCGATATTTTAAATCCCAATAATGAAGAAGGTCGCATTACTTTAATTTCAAGGATGGGCAAAGATCAAATTCATAAAATTTTACCAAATTTAGTCAAAGCGGTGAAGAATAATGGCAATAAAGTTATTTGGTCTTGTGATCCGATGCATGGCAACACTATCAAGTCTTCAAACGGTTTTAAAACGCGTAAATTTGAAGATATTTTGAGTGAAGTTAAAAGCTTTTTTCAAATTCATCATGAAATTGGATCGATTGCGGGTGGAGTCCATTTTGAGCTTACGGGACAAGACGTCACCGAATGTCTCGGCGGAAATCAACAAATTTCCGAATTAAATTTAAGCGATCGTTATCACACTCATTGCGATCCACGTTTAAACTCATCGCAAAGTATTGAAATGGCTTTTACCATTGCTCATGAACTAGCTAATTCAATTCAAAAATAAATGATTGACGAAAATTTAAAAAAACACGGAATAATCGCCATAGTAGGGGCTCCGAATGCCGGAAAATCAACGCTAACCAATGTCCTTTTGGGGCAAAAATTATCGATTGTTTCGCCGAAAGTGCAAACCACGCGCAACTCAATTCGTGCCATCGCAATTGAAAATGAAACGCAAATTATTTTAATCGACACACCGGGAATTTTTATTCCAAGAAACGATAAAATTTTAGAAAGAGTCATTGTTAAATCGGCTTGGCAAGCTCTTCGCGAGTCAGATCAAATTTGCTTTATAATTGACGCCGAAAGCGGAGCAAATCAAGAAAATTTACGTATTTTAAGTGATTTAAAAAAAGAAAATTTACCAATTACAATTGTAATCAATAAAATTGATTTGGTAAAAAAATCGAAAATGCTCGAAACCTTCGCAATCATTTCCAATCTTGGCTTTGTAGACATTATTCCAATTTCGGCTTTGCAAAATGATGGCGTTGAAAAACTTAAAAATTTTTTGTGCGAAAAATGTCAAAATCCAACCTGGATTTATGATGAAGAGCAAATAACCGACGCCCCAATGCGTTTCATCGCCAGCGAAATTACGCGTGAAAAATTATTTTTAAATCTTCACAAAGAATTGCCTTATTCAATCGCGGTAAAAACCGATAGTTACGAAATTTTAAATAATGGTGAAATAAAAATTCATCAAACAATTTTTGTGTTAAAAGATAGTCAAAAATCGATAATTGTTGGTAAAAAAGGTGAGATGATTAAAAAACTCGGACAAGATTCGAGGCTTGATATTGCTGAAATCGCGGGCGCCAAAGTCCATTTATTTTTATTCGTAAAAGTTAAACAAGATTGGATGCGTGACATCGAAAATTTTGAAAAAATTGACATTGAAAAATTACCAAATAGTAATTCTAATAGCAAACCAAAGAAAAAATAATTATGACCACGATTGACGAAAATGAAGTTGAAAAATTTTCAAAAATTGCCGATGAATGGTGGGATGTAAATGGTAAATTCAAGCCTTTGCATAAATTTAATCCGATTCGTTTAAGTTTTTTTAAGCAAGAAATTTGTAAATTTTTTGTGCGTGATGAAAAATTATTAACGCCATTTACAGAGCTGAAAATCCTTGATATTGGCTGTGGGGGAGGGTTAGTTGCTGAACCAATTTCGCGACTTGGGGCGGATTTAACCGCCATTGATGCTTCAATAAAAAATATTAATGTTGCTAAAATTCACGGGGAAAAATCAGGATTAAAAATTGATTATCAATGCACCAGTGCTGAAGAATTGGCATCGCAAAATCAACAATTCGATGTGGTTTTAGCCCTAGAAATTATTGAACATGTGGCGGATGTTGAAAAATTTATTGAAGCTTGTGCAAAATTAGTGAAGCCGAATGGCTTACTCTTCATCGCCACTTTAAATCGCACCGCAAAATCATTATTAATGGCAAAATTTGGAGTCGAATATATTTTACGATGGTTGCCAATCGGAACCCATGATTGGCGTAAGTTCTTAAAGCCTTCCGAAATTGAAAATATTGCTAAAAATCAGCAAATTCAACTAAAAAAAATCCAAGGTTTTTCTTATAATTTAATCAAAGATCACTGGTCTTTGAGCGCAGATTTATCAATCAATTACTGTGTTGTTTTTGTTAAAAAAAACTAACAATGGCTATTTTTTAATTATTTAATGGCGTTAACTAAAGATTGAGATAATTTTAAATTTAAACATAAATTTAAATTGATTATCTAATGAATTTTTTAAAAAAGCCTTTCTTTGTATTTTATTTCTCAATATTTTTCTTAATTAGCGTTGAGGGTTGGGCTGCTGAAATTGATATTAGTTCATGCAATCCAGCAAATGGAGTTGCGTCGGGAATTTGTTCCACTACTTGTGGAGCTGCCACTACTTCATATAATTT
>JBIIFQ010000091.1:0-5074 GCA_044237235.1 Rickettsiales bacterium | reverse complement strand
CAAAATGAAATTTTGATTGAGAAAAGCGACGAAGCCGTGAGGGTTTAAAAAAATTACAGTAAAACGAACTATCGATTATATCAAATTTTAAAATAAAAAAGTTCCAAAAAAGACGATTTCTTGATTTTAAATTTAATCCACAAATTTATAAATTTTTTAAACAAAAATTGGTGATTTTTTAAGATAATTTTTGTAATTTTTAGGTGATTTTATATTAAAAAATATGAGATTTTTTAATATAAAAACCAAAATCAAGAAATTGACTTTTTTGGCTCGAGATCTTTCATTATCTAAGATATTTTGACCCCTTCCACGGCTTCGTCGCTTTTCTCAATCAAAATTTCATTTTGATTTCGAAGACGACTTGCCCCAGGGACGGCGTCGCTATGGCTCCTTGTCCCGTTATTTGCTAAAAATAGCCGTTTAGGCTATTTTTTAATGCAAATAACCCGCATCGCCAACAAGTTGGCTTAAGCGACTCTCCCGTAAAGCGGGAGAGTGATGACACCGAGAGCTTTACGAATATATTTTAAAATATAAGTTTAATCCCCCAAGGCTAAAAGTTTTAACTACCATTAAATCCTAGAAACCCGCTCTTCGCGCTAACTTTAAAAATCTTTCTAATTTTATATTATAAAAAATAATTCTTTAAATTCCCAACAAGCTCGAACAACTTCGTTGATGGATTATCATATAAATTTGGATGAGATTTAAAGAGTTTTTCAGCGCGTTTAATTGCCTTTTCTTGTAGGTCAGACAACTCATCAAACACATCACAGTTTTTTTGATAAATGAATCCATCGCATTCTTTCTTGAAGTATGTTTGCAACTTCTGATCATAATCTTTGCGCGAAATAACGCTCTCGCAATATTCATGGAAGAATTTTTTTGTACTGCGACGGGTTTTTAATTTTTGTGGCATAAATTATTCAACACCCTCCAAATATTTTACATAAGGAATCGCGCCATATCTGCCCTCTAAATATCTCTTAGAATAAGAAACGCCATCTCTCTCGCCAAGATCGCACAAAGAAAAAACTTCCGATGCTTCGAATTTATTTTTTTCAACAAACCAAATTTGGTCTTTTCTTAAAAAATTCTCATTAAGGAAACTGATATCATGAGTGGTGAAAATCAGTTGTGCATTATTTTTATTATCTTCTTTGGAGTTAAATTTTTTGAGGATAAATTTGCACAAGATTGGATGCAAAGCAGAATCAATTTCATCGATTATCAGCATACCGCCTTCAATCAAAATTTTGGCAAACTGGGCAGAGATAAAAAACATTCTCTTAGTTCCTTCGGATTCCATCGCTCTAAAATCAAACAGCACTTCTCCGACTTTTTTTCCATCTTTGTTAAACTTGTTGTGGACTGAAGATATTTGATGTTGGAAGGCGGTGTTAATTTTTACCTTCTGCATGAATTCTTTAACTTCATTTGGTGCGTTCTTGAAGGCTTCTTCAGCCGGAAGATATCCATATTTTGCTTCAATTCTTTTTATTCCAAAATCAGCTTCAAACATAAATTCATCCATCTTCTTTTTGAATTGCGGATTATCAACATAGCAAGAAATGGCAAATCTTTGCAACTCTTCATTCATGCCACTCAAGATAACAATTTTAAGAATTTCCGCCTTAATTTTTCTAGCCAGATCAACATTGAATTCAGCTAGGTTTGAAAGAAACAAAACATCTTCGCGGGTTTTGGAAATAACATCTTTACTCGCCTCTTTTTGAAAATCTCTAGCGGGCACAATCTTTTGTTTTTTTCTTTCAAAAAAAATTTTTTTCCCTTTTTTTCGTCTTAGCCATTCAGCATGAATTTCTTTTTTTGAAACCTCAAAACCATAAACATAAACCTCTTTTTCAAGCAAAATTTCAGCTTCAAAAAAACTAGGTTTTCCTTCGTTATGTTCGCTTAATAAAAATTCACTCACACGAGGAATTTTTATTTCACCCTCTCCGATTGGGCGAAACTCGGTCAAAAAATATTTAAAGAATTTAATCGCTTCTATCAGGTTTGATTTGCCAGAGGCGTTAGCTCCATAAATAGCGGCAGTTTTGATGAACTTACCCTCTTCTTTGATTTTAGTTTCAAACAACGCTTCAGCATGACCTTTGCAACTTTTTTTTGCCGAAAAAGAAATTGAAACCTTGTCTTTAAAGGATAAGAAATTCCCTACAGTAAATTTTATTATCATTTTTAAATTTTGTTTTAATTAACAAATTTTTGGCTTAATAAGCAATTTTTCCGCAATAAAAAGAAAAAAACTGTAATAATTATCGCTTATTTTATGTCAAGATTGGTAGAATGCAACAATTAACTTTATCCAATTTAAGCAATAATAACTGAACTTCTAGCAAAAATGATATCATTCGATTTCAAACAATACACACAACCCCCCTATCCTCTTCCACCCCTTGCCTCTGATCTTCTGTTTTTGGTAAGTTTTGCGGGTTGGTCATCTTCACTACTAGATAAAGAAGAAAAAGAATCGTCGATTTCCTTCATCACATTTTCTGGAATTTTATCTCTGTTTTTTTCAACCACGCTTTTATAAATACGTAATTTTTCCAACTCTTTTAACACCCTTTCAAATTCTTGATCCTTAACATCAGTTATTTTCTCACCCTTAATTGGAGCAACTTTCATTCTAGGCTTAGTCGAAATTTCCTCATCTTCAGAAGAATCCAAATCATAAACGCCACTAGCCTTTTTTGATTCTTTCCAGAGCGAATAATGATGGACCAAAACTCTATCTTCTAATTCTTTAACCCCATCTTTTACACCATCTTTTATCGATTGTATTTCTTCGGCACTTGTAAAAGAAGGCCAATTGGGCTTCGACGCTCCTGCATCAATAAATTTATCAACAAAATTATCAATCAATTCGCCATTGGCATTAAAGGTATTTTTTATTTCAGGATGAACCGAAAAAAAGATATGAACATGCCTAGATAAAATCATAATCAGGGTATCTTTAGTGTTATTTCTTGGCTGATTTTTCTTTCCCTGCTTTTGAATATTTTCCGTCTGATGTGCTTCTAATTTAGCCGAATCGGTAATCTCTGGATAATGAATTAAGGAATTCATCGCCTCAACAATTGGAGCTCTTTTGACGCTAAGAACACTCGAAGAAATTTCAACATCTCCGGATTGCCCTTTGATCCATTTATTCACTTGATCAATTTCAGTTTTTGCATTTTTAATTTTACCTGGACCTTCTTTAAATCCTTCTATATAAAAATAAGCGGTATGGGGAATTTTATTGTAAAATGTTAACAATAATTCCGACACATTTATAAATATGTTACGAACCTTTTCGCCATTCTGATTAAACCTTGCCTCTTGACCTCTTAAAGCCTCTTCGTAACCTAATCCAACTAAAGTCGAATCATCGTGAAACGTCGTAATATTCTGCCTAATTTCGGTTTTTTTATGCCTATCTTCATTGTAAGAAACTAAAACCTGATCTAAAGCCAAATATAAACTTTCTTTTCGTGTTAAATCAAGAACCGCAAGCGCGCTAACATAATCAAATAATTCACTTCGTCTCTTTCTTAAAAGATCTCTATTGCCAATATCAGAAAGATTTTCCCTTTCATCAATCGTGAGTTCGCCTAATTTTTTATTCAAACCTTCTTCCAATAAACTATATGCAGTGACGTGATCACCCTGAGCTTTAGGTATAACCGATGGTGCCCTTTTTTTTAAATCAAAATTCCAGACTTTAGAATTCCTGTCTTTAGATGGACTATAATTTGGCTTTACTGCAATGCTCGGCTTAAGTGGCACAATGGATTTTGTCATAAAATTATTACGAAATGTTTTATATATTACTATTAATTTTTTCTTTTGTTAAAAGAAAAATATTTTATAAAATATATAAATATCATTTCCAATAAATAACGCCTTATCCGTTAATCACAAATTAAACCTTGTCATTATGGCAAAATATTTTCAATTATTAACAAATTATTTTGAAGAAGGATTTTGTTTTATCCTTATAAACCAAGCCACCAAGCCACCCGCAATTACTGAAAAAATTGATCCAAGTAAAACTCCAATTTTAGCGTCGTCGAAATTTTTTAAATTATCGCTAAATGCCAATGAAGCGATGAAAAGACTCATGGTAAATCCTATTCCTGTGAATAAACTAGCACCGTAAAATTCCAACCAATTAGTGCCTCTTGGCAATTTGGCGAAGCCTAATTTTAGCGATAAATAAGCGCTTAACATAACACCAATTTGTTTGCCAAAAAATAAACCAAACGCAACTCCGCCAATAATCGGTGATAGAATTTGTGACGAGGAAAAACCTTCGATGCGAACACCAGAATTAGCAAAAGCGAAAATTGGCAAAATGAAAAAATTGACCATCGGTGAAATTTTATGGGCGATTTTTTCTAAAAAATTATTTTTGCCAATTTTTAACGGAATAAACATGGCTAAAATTACTCCCGCCAAAGTGGCGTGGAGCCCTGATTTCAATATCATCAACCACAGCATAAATCCACATAAAATATATAGAAAAATTTTCGAAGAATTGCGGGAATTTAAAATCATCAAACCGATAATCGCCAAGCAAGCATAGCCCAAATAAAATATTTCGATATTATTCGAATAAAAAATAGCGATGATTAAAATGGCGATCAAATCATCAATCACCGCGAGCGCCACGATAAAAATTTTCAAAGAATCGGAAAAAGTTTTGCCAAAAAGCGTTATAAAACCATAAGCAAAAGCGATGTCGGTGGCGCAAGGAATCGCCAATCCGCGCATATTTTCCGCAATATTGCGATTAAAATATAAGAAAAATAACATCGGCATGACAACCCCGCCAATCGCACAAATCAGAGGCAAAGCCATTTTTTTCTTTGAAGAAAGTTCGCCGATTAAAATTTCTGATTTCAATTCAAGTCCAATTAAAAAAAAGAAAATTGCCATTAAAAAATCATTGATCCAATCGCGTAAAGTCAAGGCTTTGTAGAAAGCTAAAAACTCTAAATTTAAATCAATATTTTGATTAAAAAAATCTTGATAAATTGTAAAATTTTTAGAATTAGAGATA
>JBIIFQ010000090.1:0-5089 GCA_044237235.1 Rickettsiales bacterium | reverse complement strand
AAATCCAACTCCGCAATCAACCATTAGCCACTTGCCATCAAGATGATAAAGATTAAGATTCATGCCGATTTCATTGGCTCCGCCGAGCGGAAGAAAAATTAAATCTTCGCGATGTTTTTTTAAATTTAAATCCATTTTGATTTGTGTAAGAGGTTGTTTAAAGTATAATTGATCTTAAAAAGAATTATCAAGGTTATAGCTTAAATATTAATTTGATAATATTAATATTTTAAGAATTTTCCAATTGAAGAATCTAGGATTTCGAATTTACCATTGCCAACTTGCAATACCGCCAAATTTCTTTGAACGGCGCCATTTGGCAAGAATCTGAATACCCCATCAATTCCATCAAAACCATTTTTATTATCGTTGCTATAATCAGTAAAATCTGAAAAAGTAATTTTTAAATTAGTTTTATTTTCAGCAATTTTTGAGAGTGCTAAAACCGCATCATAAGCAATTGAAGAAATTCTAGGCGGAAATTTACCAAAACTATTATAATAATTTCTCTCAAAAATTCTAAATCTAGCATCTTCCGGGGCTGGAAACCAAGAGCCTAAAAGATTTATATCGTTCAAAGTTGATAAATCATCCCATTGTGAGGTGCCGATTAATTGAAAATCTCTTTCATCCTTGTTAAATTTATTGAGCGAAGTAACTACTTTAGAAAGTTGTTTTCCAGCCTCTGGAATTAAGATTACCTGAGGATAAATGCGATCATAATCACTTAAATATGAAGTGTCGCGATTCTTTGATTTTGAAGGAACCCCAAATGAAGTTACGACTCTTTCGGAAGCTCTATCTAAATCACGATTATTAGTTTCATAAAATTCAGAAGTGATAAAATTACCATCTCGCGCTCTAACAAATTTTTTCAAATATTCGGTAACAATTTTGCCATATTGATTACTTGGGGCGATAATGGCGAAGTTTAATTTACCTCGATCCATTGAGTAATTTACGATTTTATCAATTTGTGATTCTAGTAAAATTCCGCCGACAAAAACACCGCCATCATCATTAGTTTTGTTGAGTAATTCGTGGTTATTTGAGAGCGAAATAACCGTAATATCATTGTCTCGAGCCATTTTTTCAATCGACATGGTGCTAGCACTAAATACTGGTCCGATTACAACTTTGATTTTGCTATCAATAATTGCTTTAAAAGCTTTTTGATTTTCTTCCGCTGAATCTTTGGAGTCAAACAAAACTATTTCAATTTTATGAGCTGAATCATTGTCAAAAAGCGAAAGACTAGCGCTATTATAAATGCTCCATCCTAAATCTTTATTTTTACCCGTTAGAGGCAAAAGCATTGCAACTTTTATTTTTGGATTTGAAGAGAGGGTAATTGGTAAGTCTTTAGATTCAAAATTACGTCCAACTTTTGGTTTTAAAAATTTTTTTTCTTCATCGGAAAGAATAATTTCACTTTCTTGACTTCTATTTAATAAATTATCATCATATTTTTTTTTGTTATTTTGAATTTCTTCAAATTCAACTTTTTGTTCTTGCGAAACAATTTGATTATTTTCTATTTTAGTTTCGGTTTTGATGATTTTTTTTGGAGATTTGACATATTCGACTTCACCATATTCTTCAAAATCTTGAGTTAATTTTAAGCCTTCGTAGGAACAACTAGAAATAAAGAATATTAATATTAGAAAAATTTTTTTCATAAATAATTATTAATTTACTTAAACATGCAAGATTTTTTAAAAAACCTTAAGATTCAAAAAGTTGAAAATGCACTTTATGTAGTTGCAACTCCAATTGGAAATTTAGGAGATATAACCATTCGGGCATTGCAAACTCTAGAATCGGTAGATTTTATAATTTGCGAAGATACGCGAACATCAAGTATTTTATTATCTAAATTTGAAATAATAAAGAAGAAATTGTTAATCTATAACGATTTTAGCGATTCTTTGTCTAGAAATAAAATTTTAGAGAAGTTAAAAAATGGTAACTCATTGGCTCTCATTTCTGATGCGGGAACCCCATTAATTTCTGATCCTGGGCACAAATTAATCAGTTTTTTACGACAAGAAAATCAAAAAATAATTTGCATTCCGGGGCCATCTTCTTTGACTGCTTCAATTTCAATTAGCGGAATTCCTTGCGATAATTTTTTATTTTTAGGATTTTTAGCGAGCAGTAAAATTCAAAAACAACAAACAATAACAACATTACCACATAATTATAGTTTTGTATTTTTTGAAGTTGCCAATCGCTTGCACGAAACTTTAGAAATAATTAAAAATACTTTGGAAAATCGCAATATTAGCATTGCTCGCGAGCTTACAAAATTGCATGAAGAGGTGATTTATGGTAAAGCCGAAGAAGTTTTTGAATTTTTTGAAAAAAATCCACAAAAATTGCGTGGAGAATTTGTGGTGATTGTTGAAAAAACGGCAAAAAATCAAAGTTTTTTTTCAAATGAAGAAATTATTGCGGAAATAGAAAATTCTTTAAAAAAGGGCAAATCGGTGAAGGATATTTCGCTCGAATTGTCGCAAATTTTTGATTTAAATAAGAAAGAGATTTATAAAATCGCTCTCGATATCGCTAAAAATAAAAAATAATAATGAGAAAAAATCACAACATCAAAACCCCCTCAAAAAAAACTTATCAATTTGGTTATTTCGCCGAAAAATATGCGATGATTTTTCTGTGGATTAAGGGCTATAAAATATTGAAACACCGTTATAAATCAAGTTTTGGAGAAATTGATATTATCGCCAAAAAGAAAAATTTTATAATTTTTATTGAAGTTAAAGCGCGATATAAAAAAATTAATATTGAAAATGTTTTAAATCCGCATCAAATTCAACGCATTAAAAAAAGTGCCGAAGATTTTATTGCCAAAAATCGAAAATTACAAAATTGCTCAAGACGTTTTGATTTTATTGAGGTTAGACCAATAATTTTTATTATTTTTAACATAAAACATCGAATTAATTTCATTAGTTGAAATTTAGAAATCGAAGTTTACTATGTCTAAATTAAGAAGCTAAAATTTAGCATATTTTATTAACAATTTAATCTAGCTCGTGAAACCAACAAAAAATAACAACAACAATAATAATGTTCAGGTAAATAATAATTATTTTAAAATTAACGAACAAATCAAAGCCAAAGAGGTTAGAGTAATTGACGGACAAGGTCAAATGATAGGCGTGATGACCGTCGCCGAGGGCATAAAAAGAGCCCAAGAGGTTGATTTAGATTTAATCGAAGTTTCGCCGAACGCCACTCCGCCAGTTTGTAAAATTTCAAATTTTGGCAAAATGAAATATGAAATTCAAAAAAAAGCAGCAGATGCTAAGAAAAAACAAAAAGTTGTTGAGCTTAAAGAAATAAAAATGACCATTAATATTGGCAAAGGCGACTACGATACCAAGATTCGCCACACTAAAGAATTTATTGAAAAAGGTAATAAAGTAAAAATTAGCATCAAAATGAAAGGTCGAGAAATTACGCATCGCGACTTGGCAGAAAAAATGATGCAAGATATTGTTAACGATACATCAATTTTTGCAAAACCAGAAGTTAATCCTAGACTAGAGGGAATGCAAATGGTGGTAGTTTTAATCAAAAAATAATTAATTATGCAAAATTTAATTAAACAAATTGTTGAGTTTTCAAAAAAACTAAATCACAAAGAAAGTTCAGGTAAAAATTTTGAACTTTTTGTTAAAGAATTTTATCATGAAAATAAATTAACTGATTTTGAACAATACTCAAGCGAAGCCCTTTATAACTTCGCTCTATCGGCTTTTAAATTTATAAATTTTGAAAGAAAAAACGGTTTTATTGTCAGAATTTATAATCCACAAAAATCTCAAGATAATTTTGAAAGTCCTTACACAATTATTGAAATAATCAATAATGATATGCCATTTTTGGTCGATTCAACCGTGGCTTTTCTCGATAAACAAAGTATTAAAATTAACAATATAATTCATCCGGTTTTGGATGTTAATCGTGATAATTCTGGAAAGTTTATTGAGATTGCCAAATCTTCTAACTCTAAGCCTGAATCGCTAATTCAACTTCACATTGATAAAATAGTTAGTCAATCCGAAGTTAATGTTTTAAAAGAAATTATTTGCAAAATCATTGAAACAGTTGGTTTAGTGGTTGAAGATTTCGACAAGATGAAAGATTTAGTTAATAAATCACTTTTACAAATCGATAATGCCAAAAAAATCGTTAAAAATTCTAAAGAAATTGATGAGTTAAAAGAGTTTTTAAATTGGATTTTAGATGGCAATTTTGTGCTTTTAGGCGCCAAAGAATTTGATATAAAATCAAATAAAGAAAATAATTTTTCTTTATTTGAAGTTGAAGGTTCGGGCTCTGGTGTTTTTAGATCAACGCATAAAGATTTTTGCCCAGAAGTTGTCAATTCATCGCCTGAAGAAGTCGGCGATTCGGTTCATAATCCCTATGTAGTTGAAGTTATAAAATCACGTTATCGTTCGAAGATTCATCGCTCAACCAATGCCGAAAGAATTAGAGTCCAAAAAATTTCACCCGAAGGCAAAGTAATTGGAGAGTTCCGTTTTGTTGGTTTGTTCACTTCTTCGGCTTATTTCTCAAGTATTTTTTCAATTCCATTGTTGCGAAATAAAATTGCCAACGTGATCGAAGCCTCTGAATACGTCAAGGGAAGCCATAATTATAAAGATCTAATTTCAATTCTTGAATCTTATCCGCGTGATGAATTGTTTCAAATTAATGAAGCTGATTTGTTGAAAAACGCTACTGGAATTGTTTCGATTTCAGGTCGTTCAATCGTTAAATTTTTTGCGCGAAAAGATAAATTTAATCGCTTCGTGAGTTGCTTAATCTATACTCCGCGCGATAGAAGTAATTCCGAAATGCGTGAAAAAATTAAAGAATTTTTATGTGAAGTTTTTCACGGTGAAGTCGCCGATTCTTTCGTTCAAATTACTGAATCAAATTTGATTCGTTTTCATTTGATAATTCGCACCAATAATGGCATTCCAAAATTCGATGAAAATTTCATTGAACATGAAATTATCAAAATGACAAAAATTTGGAGCGACGAATTAATTGATGC